>DASRYX010000768.1:0-3328 GCA_035686985.1 Planctomycetaceae bacterium
ACGCCGAGCGGCAAGGCCGTCGCGCGCAGCGTGGGACGCGGTCACATTCTCAGCTCCAAAACCGGCAAGCGGAAGCGGCAACTGCGGGGTGACACGATTCTGACCGGTGCCATGGCCCTGAAGATTTGTGAAGGCCTCGCCCCGAGTCGGTAGGATCATTCTTTCACCGGTGCGCCCTATCGCCTCCGGTTTCCGGGAGTCCGGCGAACTTCGACAGTGGTCGAGACGCCGTTGCGTGTACAAAGCGGTTTAGTGTCATGCGTATCAGCTACAGCGTTGCTCGTCATAAAGCCCACAAGCGTCTCTTCCGCGAAGCGAAAGGCCGCTGGGGTGCCCGGAAGAACCTGATCCGGACGGTCAAGGAAGGCATCGTCAAGTCGCGGTGCGTGGCGTACCGTCATCGCCGCAATCGCAAGCGTGATTTCCGCGCGCTGTGGATCACTCGCCTCACCGCGGCTGCAAACATGCACGGCCTGCGGTATTCCGAATTCATTCACGGCCTCGTGCTGGCGAACATCGGCCTGAACCGGAAGTCGCTCAGTGAGCTGGCGATTCACGCGCCGGACGTGTTTGCCGAAGTCGCCGCCGCGGTGAAGTCGGCTCTGTCCGCGTAAACCCCACTTAGCCCCCGGTTGTCCTCAACCGGGGGTTCTTCAACGTAATGTTGATTGGCCCCCCGTTGCGGACAACGGGGGGCTAAATGGTTTCTGGAGAGCGGTATGGACGCAATCGCAGCGCTCGCTGAATTTGAGCAGCAGGCCCTCGCCGCGATTGCTGCTGCGGGCAATACCGCCGCCTTGGAGCAGGCCCGCATCGACTTCCTCGGCAAGAAGCAGGGCCGGCTGAAAGATCTGCAGTCGCTGCTCGGCAAAGCCACGCCGGAAGAACGCCCGGTCTTGGGCAAGCGCTTCAATGATGTGAAGAACGCCGTCGAAGCTGCGCTCGAGGCTCGCCTGGCCGCGGTGGCCAAGCCGAAGGCCGCTGCCACGGCGATCGATCTCACGCTTCCGGGCACAGTTCCCGAGATCGGCCGGCTGCATCCGCTCACGCAGACGGTGCGGGAATTCCAGCAGATCATGGCTCGCTTCGGCTTCGAGGTCGTGGATGACCGCGAGCTCGAAGATGAACTTCATAACTTCGACGCGCTGAATATCCCGCTGGAGCACCCGGCTCGTGACCCGCTGGATAACTTTTATCTTGCGGCGGCCTGCACGGCGTCCGGCAAGCCTGTGCTGATGCGCAGTCAGACGAGCACGGTGCAGATCCGTGTGATGGAACAGCGCCAGCCGCCCATCCGCGTGATTTCGCTCGGGCGGGTCTATCGTCCCGATGACATCGACGCCACGCATCACGTCATGTTTCATCAGATGGAAGGCCTGATGATCGGCCGCGATGTCACGATGGCGTCGCTCAAGAGCGTGCTGCGGATGTTCGCCGCGGCGTATCTGGGCGGCGAGACCGAAGTCCGGTTCCGGCCGTCATTCTTCCCGTTCACCGAACCCTCGGTGGAAGTCGACGTGCGGTGGAAGAACGGCTGGCTCGAACTCGGCGGTGCGGGAATGGTCGACCCGAACGTGCTGCGGGCGGTGGGTTACGATTCCGAAGAATATGGCGGCTTCGCGTTTGGTCTCGGCATTGCCCGCTTTTGTATGCTGCGCCACGGCATCGACGACATCCGCCTGTTCTACCAGAACGATGTGCGTTTCCTGCGCCAGTTCTGATTGCCCCCGTATTCCGGGAGGGCGAAGCTCCTGCTGAGCCGGTGTTTGGCAACACACTCGAAACCGTAGCGGCTCAGCAGGAGCTTCGCCCTCCCGATGAATTATCAGTCGCGGCCCAATCGCCCGGGTTTCTGCATCAGCACGATGTATTCGTGCACCTTGTTGATGCGGAAGACGGCGGGGTAGCCGAGCGGCCGGAGACTATTGTACTCGGCCTGGCGGTTCCAGATGATCAGATCATCGAGGCGGTAACCGACTCGCTCCAGCCGCCGCGCGAGATCACTGTGCAGCGGATAGAACCGGTCTTTCTTTCGCAGATCCATCACGTTGATGCAGCAATGCGCTCCCGGTTTGAGAGTCGCGAAAACTTGCTGAAATACTTCAGCGAGCGCGTCGAGATACGCTTCATAATCAGTGATGAGGCCGAGGTCCCCCGGCAGGTTGCCGTAGTCACGGATGGACTTGTAATCCGCGGTCCGTTTCTGCCCGAGAATGTTCCAGTACGGCGGTGACGTGATGCACAGATCGATCGAATCGGCGGCGATGAAATCGGTTAACGCCGACGCCGAGGACTGGTGCAGCACGGCTGACGGACCGTCGGGTTGCAACCGCGACTGCGCAAGTCGCACGTAGTCCGCCGAAAGCTCAAATCCGATGCTCGACTTGCCCCGACGTTGTGCGGCGACCAACGTGCTGCCGGAACCAGCAAACGGATCAAGAATCACGTGTGCGCCAGTCGCGGGCAGAAAGGATTCAATCAACCGCTCGGCGAGCGCCACCGGAAACTGCGCGGGATGCTTCAGTCGTTGTTCTTCGGCGGTTTTGCGAAGATCACCCCAGACGCTGATCGAGTTCTGCAGCCAGCGCTTGCCGTCGAGATCATTGCACCGCGGCGGTTGCCGGCGCGGCTTCAATGATGGTGTCTTGACCGGGCGGACGCGTTTCTTGGGACTCATGGCCGCTTCGGCTCGGTAGCACTGACGGTCGTGGAACGCTTGCCCAGAGACGCGATGTAGGCATACAGATCCGCGTAATCCGCAGAAGTGAGATCCTTCAGCAAACCTGTCGGCATGAGCGACACCGGCGAAGCGCGTCGCTCGTCGATGTCAGCGGCTTCAATGCGGAACGTCTGCTGCAGCGCGTTGCGCAACAGCAGTCCATCCACGGACTCATACACGACCATTCCGGAAAACGACTTGCCATCTTTCGAGACAATCATCGTGGTTTGATACCGCGCGGGAACATCACGGCTCGGCAACAGGATTGCGGTGAACAGATCCTCGCGCGAAAAGCGTTCAGCGACACCGGCGAGATCGGGCCCCAAGGCAGAACGCCCGCCATGACACTGTGTGCAGCCGCGTTTTTCATAGAACTGCTGACCGCGCGCCGCGTCACCCTTGTTCCACGCCACTTGTGCCAGCGTGGCATGCAACTGTTCGAGATCCGCCGTTCCGCCAAGCGCAGTCGCGGATTCGTTCGGCCATTGTTTCCGGATGTAATCGGTCCACGCGGTGATCGTCTCCGCTTGCGGCTTGTAGCCCGGCTTGCCGGTGATGAAGGGAAACTGCTGCTTCGTGTTCCGTTCGAGCAGTTTCACGACGCGCTCG
>DASRYX010000769.1:0-4543 GCA_035686985.1 Planctomycetaceae bacterium
GCGAGTTCGCCCAGCGCTTCGAAATACAGCTTGCGGCGACGGTCTTCCGAATGCCAATCGCTGGGCGATTGCACCTTATGTTTCGCGGGCTGGACCTTGGTCCGCGGATGGTCCTGCAATTGTTCCCGAAGTTCTTTGCGATATTCCCACCAGTGCGTGTCCGGGTAATCGCGGATCAGCTTGTGTTCGCCCGCCAGTTCCGCCAGGCGTCGCAAAACTTCGGGGTTCTCGCCGCTAGATCCGAGCCATTCGAGATAACGGCTCTTGCGGGAATGCGTCGCGGTTTCGATCAGCAGCGGCGGTTCGTCGGCGCTTGGCAACGGGAACCGCGGCGCGGAGGTCCGCGGCTTGGACAGTACCATCGCCGTCTCTTGTAGCTTCGGTCCCCACCGCATCAAATCGAATGGCGTGCTGAAAGCGAACCCAGTCTGAAACAGCGAATGCGGGCCGACGTTCAATTCGTCCGCGGCTTCTTTGAGCGCCGGTCCATCGTACGCCGGAAGATTCAGCGGGAACGACCAATCCCAACCAAGGACGCCGGCAACTTGTGCGACACGGTTTTCCAGTCGCGCGGGAAGATTGCGGCCGAGCAGTGCCGCCGGTGACTTCGAAGCCAGCAGCAGATATTCCCCGGCCGCGACTTCGAGGCAGGCGGTCTCGGCGAATGCCGATTGCAAAGCGCGCACGGCGGACAGCAACGGTCGCGGTCCGAGATCAACGCCGGAGAATCGCTGACAGAACACGCCCTCTTCGGAGAGATGCCGCGCCGCGCGGCGGTAATACTCTGCAGTGTAACAGATCAGGTTCGACTGCTGTGCGGGCAGCCGCGGCGACGACACGATCACATCGAAATGTTCACCCGTGGGTACCGCAAGCCATTCGGCGGGCTGGGCGACCCAGCGGCAACGGTCGGCGAAGGGATTGAAGCCGCAGGCCTTCGCCAGCGGACCTTGAATCCAGTCGATGAGCGCACCGTCGGCTTCGTGACAGACGACATCGGGAATCGGGAACGCCGCACAGGTTCGCAGGGCCGCTCCGCTTCCGGCTCCGAGCAACAGCACGCGCTCGGGTTGATCGACGAGCACCAGCGGCCACAGCGCCGCAGCGGCTTCGGGAGCAAACTGCGGGTACCACGCCGGGGTGACAGAAATCGCTCCGACCGGGACGCCGTTCTCACGCAGATGCCATTCGCCCCCTTTGTTTTGCCAGACGGTGAAGGCCCCGTGGCGTCCGGGGAAGGCGCTGATCAGTCGGGCATCGTCGATCCGTTCGAGCAGTCGCGGCTCCCAACCGCTGCGCTGCGCGAGCAGTACGGTGGTGGAGAACAGCAGGCGGGCCGAACGCGCGGTGTTCCAGTTCACACCGGTTTGCCAGACGGAGACGATCAGCACGGCGGTCAATCCGCCGCGCCAACTCCACGTCACACGCGAAACTTTCCCATTGCCGATCAGAGACAGGGCGAAGTGAATCACCAATGAGCCAGCGGCGGCCAGCGCGAATCCCGCACGCGGTCCCCAGGCCGGGCTGATGACCTTCATCGCGAGCAGCATGCCGCATCCCACCGCGAGGCCACCCCACGCGGCAGCTTGCGGGCCGCGGACTCCGGCCGATCGGCGCAACAACACCGCACACGCACCGACCGAACCCCACACGGCGAACAGTTCGAACGCGCGGACGGTTTCCCAACGCCACCATGTCGTGAGCGTGGCGTTCTGCCACAACACCGCGTCAACGGAAACCGCGCTCAACAGAAAAAGCCCGACGGCGATGATGATCAGCGTTAATACTGAGTTCTGAGCAGCCGGTTGACGGCGGCAGACGGCCGCAGTCAACACCCCGCCGAACACGACAGCCGCGAGGCTCAATTGCGCAGTGACGGCGGTCACCGGCCAGAGATCCGCCAGCCATGTCTGAACGCTGCCAGCAACGATTCCCAGGCAGAGCGCGGCGAAGATCACACCCCAGCGCGACGCGCGGTCGGCCGGTTCACAACGGAAGTTTTTGCTGAAATCGACAACCGCTCGCGGCTCATGAGCCAACGTCATTGCGGCACACAGCGCCATCGCGACCAGCGCGGGAATCCAGACGCCGACATGGGCGCCGAGAGCAATCGTCTGCACGACCATCCCCAGTACGGTCGCGATGCCAAACAACACAGGGGCTCGCCGTTCCTGATGACTGAGCCGCACGATCAACGCCGCGGGAATGGTGATGGTGACCAGTCCGAGACCCGCGCCGATCGCGGTCACCAGACCGGCGAATTGCCAGGCGCTGGTGGGCAGCCATTCGAGGCCGTCCATCAGCGTGGTGATCCACAACGGCCATACGGCGAGGGCCATCGCAAGATAGATCCAGTCGGCGGTGTGCAACCAGCGACGGGTTTTCTGCGGTGAAGAGAGTCCCCACACCGCACCGGCGAGAACGCCGAGCCCCATCCCCAGTTGCACGCCCGGATCGGTCCCGAAACCGGTGACCGCCTGCTGCCAGAACGCGACGATCGCAAACCCGATCGTGAGACCGCGAAGTAACGTGGGGCCCTGCCCCTTGGTCGCCGCGAGAATGACTTCCGCCGCGCGAACGAACGCTGTGCGCATCGCTTCCCTGCCCCCCAATCCCGGCGCGCGGATCCTTCCCCGCGCCAATGCGAGGTTGTATCGGAATCCACCTGTTCACCGCAAGACGGCTTCCAGGCTCACGCCTCCGGTTTCCCTCTCCCTGAGGGAGAGGGTCAGGGTGAGGGGGACAACTCACAGCCAGCGTCATTCACAGAGAAAGGCCATTCCACAGGAATCGTCTTCAACGATCATCGCCCGCTGTGCAAACCTGCCCCCTCACCCCAGCCCTCTCCCTCAGGGAGAGGGGGCCGAAAGGATGAAGCAGCCGATTTCTGCTACGATGCCCCCATCAGCAAAAGGACGAAAAAATGTCGGCGGCGGAGACAGATCAGTTTCGTGACGGCATCCGGCTCTTCAATGAAGAAGAGTTCTTCGAATGTCACGATGTGCTTGAAGAACTCTGGGCAGAGACCGATGGCCCGGAGAAGAAAATGATTCAGGGCCTGATTCAGGCGGCGATCTCGCTCTTCCACTTCGGTAACGAAAACTTCGGCGGCGCGAAGAAGCTCTACATCACCGCGCGAAAGCTGCTCGACCTGTACGAACCCGATGCGATGGGATTAGCCCTCGCGGAGTTCCTCGTCGACTACGAACGCTGCTTCCGTGAACTGCTCGACAACACGGAAGCGTATCCGACAACGGTCGCACTGCAGGATGAACTCGTGCCGAAAATCCGCTGGGCGAACGGCGAGTGAGGCGAGCGGGGGACGTCAGTCCCCTCGGTGATTCATTCGTCAATACAGTGCAAAGTGATCAATGCAAAATGAAAAGTGCAAAGTGGAGGACGGTCAACTCGCCTCTTTCACTTTGCATTTTGCACTTTTCACTGGTCACTTTGCACTGTTTTAAGACCATCACCGAGGGGACTGACGTCCCCTCGCTCGCCAGCGCGGCTACAACAACGCGTTCAACACGTCCCCATCCGCGATCGGCATCGGTCGGCCGAGCTGATCACGAATCTCCGTCTGCGGATCAAAACCCAGGCAGTGGAACAGCGTCGCGGTGATGTCGCCCGGTGTCGTCGGTTGATCGGCGGGGTACGCACCGGTGCTGTCGGATTTGCCGTATTCGCGGCCGCCCTGAATGCCGCCGCCGGCCATCATCACCGTGCCGCACGCCGGCCAGTGATCGCGACCGGCATCGGCGTTGATCTTCGGCGTCCGTCCGAAATCGCCGGTCCAGTAGACCAGCGTGGAGTCGAGTAACCCGCGGTCTTTCAGATCGGTCAGCAGCGCGGAAATCGCCGAATCATTCTGCGGCAGTCGGCTCTCTTTCAGCGTGCTGAAGTTCGCTTTGTGCGTATCCCAACCGCCGATGCCCGCGGAATAGTAAACGGTCACAAACCGCACGCCGGCCTCGACAAGCCGCCGCGCCAGCAGCACGCTTTGCCCGTACGTGTGGCGACCATAGCGGTCACGGATCGGGTCCGGTTCCCGGTGCAGATCAAACGCGGTTTGAGCCGCGGGGCTGGTGACGAGATCGACGGCCCGGCCTTGATAATCGCTGAGACCGCGCACATCGGCGACCGTCTCAGCGAGCTGACTCAACTGGCTGAGTTGTCCCAAGGTCCGCTGCCGATCGCGAATGCGGTCGACACTCACCCCCGGCGGCAGCTTCAACTCATCGACGTTGAAGTTTTTTGCGTTCGGATCTTTCAGCACCCACACGGGATCATGTTTCTTGCCGAGAAAGCCCGCGAATTCGCCCGGCGTGCGGAACGGGCCGTCGGCAATCATCGTCGGCATCGACACTGACGTCGGCACTTCGCGCGGCGTGCGATCAAGATAATCGACGATCGAGCCGGGATGCGGAAAATCATTCGATGACGCATTCAGCGTCACAATGTTGACCAGCGGCTCGCGACCGGTCAGCGCGACATACGCCCCGGGGTTATGGCTGCTGCTTTTGTGATGGACGGACCGCACCAG
>DASRYX010000770.1:0-18962 GCA_035686985.1 Planctomycetaceae bacterium
CTCTGCCTCGCCGGTGGTGTCGCTTTGAACTGCGTCGCGAACGGCAAGATTCTGCGCGAAGGGCCGTTTGAGTCGATCTGGATTCAACCCGCCGCCGGTGATGCGGGCGGCGCACTCGGAGCCGCGTTGTTCTGCTGGTATCAGCTCCTCGACAATCCGCGCACCGGTGTCACCAACGACACGGACTATCAACACGGCTCACTGCTGGGACCCGCTCCCGTCGAAGCCGAGGTGAAAGAATATCTCGACCGCGTCGGGGCTAAATACCAGCACTTCACCGATGACGACAGCCTGTGCGATCACGTCGCCGGAATGATTGCCAGCGAGAAAGTCATCGGCTGGGTGCAGGGCCGCATGGAATTCGGTCCGCGGGCCCTCGGCGGTCGCAGCATCATCGGCGATGCCCGCAGTGCGGCGATGCAGTCGACGATGAATCTCAAAACCAAGTTCCGCGAATCGTTCCGTCCGTTCGCGCCTTCGGTGCTCGCCGAACGGACGCACGTACACTTTGACATGGCCGAAGGGACGCCGAGTCCGTACATGCTGCTGGTGGCGCCGGTTCGCTCGGACAAGCGCCGCCAGATGACGAACGACGAACAGAAGCTATTCGGCATCGACAAGCTGAAAACAGTCCGGTCGCACCTCCCCGCGATCACGCACGTGGATTATTCCGCCCGCGTGCACTCGGTGGATGCGAAGCGCTCCCCGCGCTAGTACAAACTGATTAAATCGTTCGAGCAAAAAACTGGTTCTCCGGTAGTGATTAATACCAGCTTTAATGTTCGTGGAGAACCGATTGTCTGCACACCGGAAGACGCCTACCGCTGTTTTCTGGCTTGTAACATGGATGTATTAGTGCTGGATCGATTTGTAATGAAAAAAGAAGACCAACCGGCGATGTCGCCGGACGAAGTCGCGAAATATCTGGCGAAGTTTAAACTGGATTGAGGAGAGGTGGCAGGGGATCGGTGGTGGGTGATAGGCAGATCAAAGCCTTTGCTCCGTCGATCGCAACCTGTCTTCTCTGCCTGCTACCCACCCCCTATCACCGACCACCTACTCCCATGGCTCTCGTCTCCATTCCCTGGAATCCCTCCCGTAAAGATCTACGGATCTTCGCGGCGCTGCAGGTATTGTTCTTCGCGTTCATCGCCTGGACAGTCTGGAAACGTACCGGTTCAACGACGGCCGCCGGCTGGATCATAGGGATTTCTGCGGTCATCGGTGTTGTGGGAGTGATCATCCCGCAGGCAATTCGCTGGATCTATGTCGGCTGGATGATCGCCGTCTTTCCGATCGGGTGGGTTGTCTCGCACACCATCATCGCCGCCGTCTACTTTCTGGTCATCACGCCGATCGGGCTCATCATGCGGTTATCGGGTCGTGATCCGATGGAACGCCGGTTGGAGCCGTCCGCGACGACGTACTGGAAAATCCGCCCGCCGACGCCGGACAAAGCCCGCTATTTCCGCCAGTTCTGAGAGCCAAGGCCATGAACAAGCCTGCCGACCAACCGACGCCGAATTCGTTCGCCCAGCAGGCGGAAGAGCAATCCCCCGGCCTCATCGCAGAACTGTGGGATTTTCTGAAGCACAATAAGAAGTGGTGGTTATTACCCATTATTATCGTGCTGGGGCTCGTCGGCGTATTAGTCCTGCTGAGCAGTTCGGCCATCGCCCCGTTTATCTATCCGCTCTTCTAAGAGAAGAGTTATCGCCGCGAAAAGGCGCAAGAGGACGCAAAAAGGAAAGAGGCGATCAATTAATTTGCCTTTCCTTTTTCGACATTTTGCGCCTCTTTGCGGCTAATCGATCCTATCTTGCATACCACACGCAGAGCCGCGTGAGGTCGCCGCTGGACATGAGGTAGCGGATGCGGCGGCGCGAAGCGGTCTGGCCGAGCGCGGGTGAATAGCCGTGATGGTGGTCCGCGACCGTCAGCGCGAACTGCAGGTCGTCGATCGTCCACGTTGTCCGCTGCTGGGATCGGGCACGCCAGCGCGCGAGCCACAGCGTTACCGGAATGATGAGCGCGAGGCTCGCAAAGCCTTCCACGAAGGGCACGTCATAGAACGCGCGGCCGCAGAAATGCAGCCCCTGCACTTTCACCCGCAGATAGCGTGTGAGGAGTTCTTCCGCTTCCGCAGAGAGCGGGCCGCACGGTTCTTCGAGACTGGCAAACGGGACCGGTTCGAATCCGGCTTGTAGCGGCGGGACATCGCCCTGCCCCTTGGAAAACCGCAGAATCGCCCGCAGCAACCTCCACCGCGCGGACCAGCCACCGTTCAAGTCCGCAACTGTATCCTTCCGTGCGTACTGCGCGGCGGCGAGCCGAAAGTACATGCGCCCGACGCGCGACGGCTCGGGCAAGTCATTCGGCAACTCGGCGAACTCGACCTGTACCGCCGCGGTGACGAGTTGCAGAAACTCATGCAGCTTCTGGTCGGAAAGACCGTCGAAACGCGCCTGCTGGACGAGATTCGTCCACGCCAGCGCCTGAATGAGTCGGACCAGCAACGGCGTCTGCGGTTGCGTGAGAATCTGATCCAGATTGAGGACAAACCGTCGAAACACCGGCCAGTCGACCCGCGATCCCGGTGACAACGGCGGCGGCGGAATGCGTTCTACGCCCTCGGGAACAACGAGCTTTTCCAGCGTCTTCAAGTCCGATGTCTGCTGTCCGAGAGTCCGTCCCAGGTTCTTTACCACCGACGGGCAACTGACCGCAGACTGACCGTGACCGACTTCCCCTGCGGATGAAACGCGTACGGATAAATCCGGCAGGCAAGCGGTTTCGCCGCTTCACCAAACTTGGCGTGGATCCGGCAGAGACCCTTGTCATCAAGAAACACGCAGCCGCCGTCGGGCCGGTGGGCCAATCGATACCGTTTCTTCCACGGTGGTCCGGCGTGCCATTCGAAAAGGGGCTGCCCCGCGGGAATCCCGTCCGCGGGCGTCCAGTTCTGGGCGAGAATCCGCTGGCGTTCCGCTTCCGTCACTTCGATGAGATGCTGCGTGCAACATCCGCCACAATTGTGGCAGTCCCAGTTCTGAATCGTCGGCAGCTGCAGCGGCAACATCGATGGTGAGCTTGTTGAAGTCGGAGGGAAAGGCGGATTGGCAATTAGATATTAGTAAATGAAAATGGCAAATTGCCGGACCAAGAGGGGCAGCGGCGAAAGTGTCATGGCATGTCTTCAATTTGCAATTTGCACTTTTCAATTCGTAATTGCCAATCTCTGGATTCATCCGCCGAGATAGCGTGAATACACCGTTCGTGCGACGGCGGGGTCTTCGGTGCCCTGCACGATGGCACGGCCATCACGGAAGACGGTGAGCTGCAGCGCCGGCTCACGCAACTGCACGCGCAGCAGGAACGGATTGCGTGTCACCGTCCCCACACTTTGCAACGATTCAGCCAACCGCGCGAGATCGAGGCCCGCATTGCCCGGCGGTGAGACCTGGACCGAATTGCGGCCGCACAGCACGGCGGTGGTCGAGACATCGCTGCCGGTCAGCCACCGCCGCTCACCTTTGCCGCACGCGGGACAGTCGCCGCGTTCGCGCAGGCCGTCCAGCTTCATCGTGCGGAAGGTTCCCTCCCACACATCGACGATCGTGAGCACCCGGGCGATGAGTTGCCGTTGACCCGAGAGCAGTTTCATCGCCGCGACCGATTGCAGCGACGCGACCACCTGGATCGCCGGGGCGATCACGCCGGCGGTGTCGCACGTTTCGGTCGCACCGGCGGGAGGCGGCGCTTCCATGATGCATCGCAGGCATGCCGTTTCGCCAGGAATGATCGTCATCGACTGGCCGTGACTGCCCGTGCAGCCGCCGTAGATCCACGGGACGCCGGTTTCCAGCGACGCATCATTGAGCAGAAACCGCGTTTCGAAGTTGTCGGTGCCGTCGAGGATCACATCGACGTCGGACAGCCAGCCGCGCAGGTTGCGGTGATTCACGTCCGCGACGATGGCCTCGATCTCGATCGTGCTGTTGATCAACCGGAGCTTCCGCGCGGCGGCTTCGGCCTTCGGCAGCTGCTCAGCGACATCGGTCTCATCGAACAGGACTTGTCGTTGCAGGTTAGAGGTCTCGACGAAGTCGCGATCGATGATGCGCAGGAAGCCGACGCCGGCGCGGACAAGCGTTTCCGCGATCACGGTGCCCAGCGCGCCGCAGCCGCACAGCAGCGCCCGGCTGCGGCTGATGGCCGCTTGTCCCTGCGCTCCGATGCCGACAAAACGCACCTGCCGGGAGTAGCGATCTAACGGGGAAATCGTGTCAGTCATGTTTGAAAACGAAATCATCCAAACGGGGGCAAATTCTCTGGACCACCTCAGTGTACCAGAGTCAGAGTGGGCTCCGCCGCACGAATCGACGTGAGGAAAGGAGCTTGCCTTGACCGTGTTCAATCAACGAGGTTCCGAACGAATTGTACTCCCGCGAGTCAACAGCGACGAATTCTGGGAGCGCGTGCAGAACCACTATGCCCATGAGGGGGCTCGCTGCTGGAAGTTTCTCGCGATGTTCGCCCTGCACACGACGGCGGGTATGTCGGTGGAGCGAATCGGTTACGCCTTCGGCCATCCGCCCGGGCATGTGTCGCGCTGCCTGCAAATTGTCCGGCAGGAACTCCGGTCACGCTTTGCTCCGCCAATCACCTCAGACAGCGAAATCATCGAAGACGAGGATGCTATCGCCGCAGAGATCCATGCGGCATTCGCGGAAGTCGAGACAGACGCCACCACCAATGACGAATAACCAGTGACCAAGGACCGTTTATGCAGATCGAAACGTTACCGCTGACCGATCTGAAGCCGGCCCCGTACAATCCGCGGGTTTCGTTGAAACCTGGCATGCCCGCGTATGAACGCCTGGCGCGATCGCTGGCCGAGTTCGACCTTGTGCAGCCGATCGTCTGGAACCGCACGACGGGTCACATCGTCGGCGGGCATCAGCGTCTCGAGATCCTGAAATCGCGGGGGGTGACCAGCGTCGAATGCGTGGTTGTGGAACTCTCGCCGGAGCGCGAGAAGGCGCTGAACATCGCGCTCAACAACGAGAATCTCGCGGGCGACTGGGACACCGAGAAGTTGCAGGATCTGCTCGCCGAGCTGCAATCGCTGCCAGACTTCGATGTCACGCTCACCGGGTTCAGCGAGAGCGATCTTCGCGAACTGCTGATGGCACCGGTTGAGGCATCCGTCGAAGAGCCGGATGAAATCGAGCCGCTGGTCCGCGTGATTCTCGAAATCGACCCCGAAGACTGGGACGACATCCATCCGCAGATCGATGAACTGCTGCGGCAATACCCCACAATCCGGCCGCATATCCGTTTACCGAACGAGTGATCCATTTCTGACTCTCAACTCTCAGCCAGATCGATATCGACGCTTTTGCTGGCGCGGAACGCGAAACCGTAAGCGGCCACAATGGGGAGACCATCATGCTTGTGAATGTGTCTTACGACTTCCTCCCGAAAATCCCGTCGGCGAATGCGGCGGTGGTGATGGATCACTTCGGCGTCGGTTTTGAAGCCGGCCGCAAGACGATCGCGGATCATCTGGAGTTACCGATCCAACCTGGCGACGTCGTCCTGTTCAGCGGGCCGTCGGGCTCCGGGAAATCGAGTCTGATGCGGGCGGCGGCGTCGCAACTGGACGGTGTGCTCAACGCCGATGCGCTCAACTTGGGAGACGACATCCTCGTCGATGCACTGCCGACGCCGACGGCGGAATCGTTATCGCTGCTGGCGGCATGCGGACTGGGCGAAGCGCAACTCTTGCTGCGAATACCGCAGGAATTGAGCGACGGGCAACGCTATCGCTTTCGACTCGCACTGGCCCTCGCCCAGAAACCGCAGTGGATTGTCGCGGATGAGTTCACCGCGGCGCTGGACCGTCCGCTGGCCAAGGTGATCGCGTTCAATCTTCGCAAGCTGGCCTCGCGGATCGGCGTCGGGTGTCTGTTCGCGACGACGCACGAAGACATCCGGGAAGACCTGCAGCCCGACGTGATCGTGCGTTGTGGATTGGACGGAACAGTGCAGGCGACCCGTCCGGACGTAAAAAAAAACGAATCAGCTTCGCCGATCGGCTGTGGGTCTCGACGGGTTCCGCAGCCGACTGGCCGTACTTTGCTCGCTGGCACTACCGCAGCCATCACCTCGGGTTCGTGCGCTTCGTGACGGTTCTGTGGCACAACGCGGAACCGATCGGTATCTGCGTGTTTGCGTCGCCACCGCTGGCGCTGTCGCAGCGATCAAAATACTTCGGACTGCGCGGTCAGCGATCCCGCGTGAAATTACAGGCGCTGAATCGGCAGCTCGTGACGTTATCGCGCGTGGTGCTGCATCCCACCTACCGCGGGGCGGGGTTGGCGGCGTGGTTTGTCCGTGAAAGTTGCCAGGCATGCCCGTGGCCGTGGATCGAATCTCTCGCGGAGATGGGCCACCTCAATCCGTTCTTTGAACGGGCGGGATTCGTGCGTGTTGGAATCACCAGAACGAAAGCCACGCGGTCGCGACAAGGACACTCGGCGATTTATGGAGGACGACGTGACCAGCAAGGACGCCGCCGGCTCGTCTCGACGGAAACCCACGAAAAAAGCCGTTACGCGGAGCCGGTCTATTACATCTTCGACAACCGCAAACGATGTCGCCCCGACGCCGGATGACAGCACGCAGCTGACGATCGACGAGCAGCAGCAGTTGTGGACCTATCTTGTAAAAGGGGCGAGTCCGCAGCTGGCGTGTCGCGAACTCGGCCTCTCGGTGCGGCGCTTCTGGGCCACGCTCGATCACGATCCGCACTTCGTGCAGATCATCGAAGATCTGTTCCGCACGCTGAGCCACAACGTTCTCGCCGCGCTCTATCAACAGGCGATGAAAGGGGACAAGACGGCTCAGCAGACGTGGCTGAAGCTGCTGCCTCCGTTCACAGGCAGCCTTGCTTCGACGGGAGAAACCCACGATGACCTCGCGACCCTCTCCGATGATGAACTCCTTGAGCGGGCCCGTGCGACAGGCGTTGCTCTCCCGGATGCGGTTGCAGCGAGCCTGTCTGCAACGCGCGGCGGCCCGGCATCCCGCGGCATACCGCGCGGCACTCCGAGTGATGAGGAATGACGCAACCGCCTGGCCGATGCAATCGTGGCAGGAAGCCGACTTCGCCGCACTCGATCCGGCGTGGCTTTCTCTCGCCGGGCTGTCTTCGTGTGCCACTGGCTTGGCCAGTGGTCCTGGTCTTGACGAGGAATGCGGAAAAGCACTGGCGGAGCCAGTGGCACACAAGCCGGGGAAAACCGTTCGCCGAGCCTATATCGAACGGCCGCGCGGACACTCCAAGACGACCGATATGGCCACGCAGTGCGCGTGGATTCTGCAACACGCGCCGGACGCGGTACGGGGTCTGGTCGCCGCCGCGGATCAGGAGCAGGCGCAACTCCTGCATGCGGCGATTGCGGATCATGTCCGCCGCTCACCGCATCTGCATGCCGATCTGCAGGTCCAGCAGCACGTCATTCGGAATCAGCGCACCGACAGCCGGCTCTCGGTCATCTCATCGGATGTGAACAGCTCGTGGGGACTGCTCCCCGATTTCGTAATCTGCGACGAGCTGTGTCACTGGCCGAAGCCCGATCTGTGGTACTCGCTCTGTTCCTCTGCGGCGAAGAAGCCCTTGTGCGTGCTGGCGGTTCTCACCAACGCCGGCGTCGGTACCGGCTGGCAATGGAATGTCCGCGAAGCCGCGCGGACTTCCCCCGCCTGGCACTTTTCGTCACTGACCGGGCCGCAAGCGCCTTGGATCTCGGCCGCGACACTGGAAGAGCAACGCCGGTTGTTGCCGCCGGGAGTTTACGCCCGTCTATGGGACAACGTCTGGCAGCATTCGGATGGAGAGTTCGTCTCCCTCACCGAGGCGGACGCCTGCTGCGATGCGGCGTGGTCGGAGCAGTCGCGTGGCGATCGCGGCCGATGTTACTTCGCCGCCGTGGATTATGCAGAAAAACATGACCGCACCGTCGGCGTGGTCGTGCATCGTGAAGGGGAGACCATCGTCGTGGACCGGATGGATGTCGCGGTGCCGCAGCCGGGCAAGCCGGTTCTGGTCGCATGGGTGGAAACATGGATCGAGCGCATCGCGCGCGACTTCCCCGGCGTGCAATTTGTCCTCGATGAATACCAGTTGCTGAGCGTGCTGCAGCGCTACGAAGCGCGTTACCCGCTGCGGCGTTTCGATTTCTCCGGCGGCCGCGGGAATCATGCTCTCGCCGTGACATTACGCAGTTTGATTCTCCATCGCCGTGTGAAGTGGTACCCCGGCTGCGGTCAACTGGCTGACATGACCGAGCGCGATGATCTTGCCACGGAACTCGCGGCGCTGATCACGCGCAGCATCTCTGCGGGACGCATGCGAATCGATCATCGTCACGAGCCCGGCGCTCACGATGACCGCGCGTTCGCCTTGGGCGCCGCGTGTCTGGAAGCCCTGCAGAGCGAGCCCACCAGCGCGGCCTTCACCCTCACGCCTCCCAACGCCGACGGCAGCTTCGCCTGGTGAGGAGTCGTCAAGAGTCCAGAGTCGAGAGTCCAGAGCCAGACGAAACAAGCAAGCGTCTGCGAGTGGCAATCCTCTTTCTGGCTCTGGACTCTCGACTCACGACTCTCCGCTCTCGACTCAGTTCTCACACATCGGAATTCTTGGCGAACGCGCGCAACCCCCTCCGATAGGGTGAGGCCGCATCCAACTCTGACAAAGACGAGTGCCGTATGTTTCAGTATCTCCGCGATTGCTGGCAGACCGCCCAACTCCGCGCGAAAACCGAACGGCTCGCGCAGCAGCGCGTGCTCGCCATGATGGAGTCCGTCGGCCCTGAGCCGGTCGCCGACGATCCCGGACGATGGCTGCCGCTGGGAACCGGTGGCAACATCGTCGATGAACCGCGGCGCAGCGATCTTCGCACGCAGGCCCGGCAGCTCGTCCACACGAATCCCTATGCACGGAATCTGCTGCGACTGCTCGAGGTCTACGTCGCCGGTTCCGGATTGACGCTCAATGTCACCGCCACCGATTCCGAAGCTGTCGATGCCGCGACGCTACGGCGGGCCTCGCAACTCTGGCAGCAGTTTCTGCGCTGCAATGCCCGCCATTTCTCATTCCGCGAAACCGCCCGCCGCACGTGGCGCGACGGTGAATGTTTTGTGCGGCTCTATTCGCAACCGCAGTGGCCGCCCACGGTGCGCTACATCGATCCGGAATGCATCGGCTCGCCGGATGATCCCACGGTGGCCTCGGGCATCATCACCGATGCGGCGGACATCGAAACGGTTTTGAGTTATCAGCGCATCGATGTGGAGTCGGGTCACATCGTTGAAGAAATCCCGGCCGCGGAGATGGTGCACATCAAGGTCGGCGTCGACAGCAACGAACCTCGCGGCGTGACGATCTTTGCACCGGTTCTCGAATCACTGGCCTCCTTCGACAAATGGCTCGAAATCGAACTGCAGGCTCGCAAGCTGCAGGCGTCGATCGTGCTGTGGCGAAAGGTGCAGGGCGGACCATCCCAAGCGGGGACTTTCGCCGATGCGCTCTCTTCCACCAGCGGCACGGATGCGAACGGTTCCTTCCGCCGCGAACGCTACCGGCCGGGGACCATCCTGACGACCTCACCGCAGACCGAGCTGGAGTTTCTGCAGCCGCAGACGAACTTCGGCGATGCGGTGCCGCTCGGTCGCATGATGCTGCTGGGGATTGCCGCCGGTGCGGGCGTGCCCGAGTTCATGATTACGTCTGATGCGTCGAATGCGAACTTCTCCTCGACGATGGTCGCTGAAGGCCCGGCGGTGAAGCTGTTTGAAAGCGAGCAGCAATTCTTCTCGACGGCGCTCGAACCGCTCTGGCGGTGGGTGATGCGCGAGGCAATCCAGGCGGGACTTCTTCCCGATGTGCTGGAGCATCTCGCTCCGTCCTGGACCTTCCCGACGCTGGTGAATCGCAACCGCGCCAAAGATCGCGACGCCGATGCCAAGCTTGTCGAAGCCGGGATTCTCAGCCGTGCGGAAGTCGGGCGGCGCGACGGTGTTGATCCCGAAGTGATGCGCAACGAGATCGAGAAGGAGTCGCTGTAACCAGCCATCGTAGGGTGGGCTGTGCCCACCATCGTGTTTGTCCTCGATCACACTCAGGCACCGTGGTGGGCGCAGCCCACCCTACAGCGAGATTCCACCATGCCCCGAATTCTCTGGCTGGCGTTTGAGCGACCGCCGCACATCGACGCGGTGTGCCACGCCGCGACGACCGCCGACGTGCATCTGGTTCTCGAACTGCTGGCGTTATCCGAGGCGGTTCGAACGGATATCGCCGCGAAGTTGAAGCGGATGCTCGCGGGCCAGGTGACACAGGATCCGTGGTCACGACCAGCGATCCCCTGTCGCCGATCCAACGGACTGTATGTGCTGATCTCATGGCGTCTCGCGAAATGGCTCTCGGTGGTCCTGCCCGCCTCAACTGGACTGATCGAACGGACCGCCCAACGTCTGCGGCGTTGGCTCGAACATGACACGACGAAGCCGGTTCTGAACGCCACGAGCGCGTGAGCGATCTATCAACGACATCTCATCTTACCCACGCCCGCGGCCTCCGCATTGGGCGGCGACTGAAAGGATTGCGATGGATACCACAACTGCAGCCGAAACATTTCCATTGACCGAACAGCTGACCGACTGGCAGAGCGAAGTCACGGTGGACTTCAGCAATCGGCAGGTGAAGAACATCGTGCTCAGCGGCGGCATCTCGCGGAACGGGCATCGCTACACGGAAGAGGCGCTGCGGGACGCTGTCACGAAATACGACCAGAAGCCGGTCTTTCTCGATCACGCGGCGAATGTGTCCAAACCGTTTGATCGCAGCATGCGTGATCTCGTCGGAACGGTGTCGCAGCCGCGCTTTGTCGATGGTCGCATCCGCGGCGATGTGAATGTGCTGAAGACCGAAGCCGGCCGCACCTTCCTGGCCTTGATGGAAGGTCGTTCGCCCGCGGTGGGAATGAGTCACGTCGTGCTCGCGCAGCGGGGCAGCAATCCGCAGATTGTGGAGCGGATTCATGATGTCGTGAGCGTCGACGCGGTGGTCTTTCCCGCGACGACGAACGGCTTTCATGAATCCGATCAGTCGGCGCTGCCGGGGAGTTGGGAGGCGCTGATCGAACAGATCGACGCCCAACTCCCGGCGGCGGTGGCCAGCATCGTGGGGGAGGCCACGCTGGTTCGTCGCCTCGCGGTTTTGGATGGCGTGGTCCTCGTCGAAGTCCGTCAGCCCGAGGAAACCGAGACGAAGCGCTACGAGTTCGGCTGGCAGGTAGAACAGGATCGAGTGAAGCTCGACCAGCATCGCGAGCTGGCGTCGACGGAGACGATTGTGGAACGCTGCCAGGCTGTGGCCGACGCGGCACGCGAACGTTCTTCGCAGACGATCGCCACCTTGCGGAGCGAGCTGGTCACGATCATCGCCGAGCGCGATCAACTGCGATCGCAACTGCAGGAGCGCTCGCTCGAAACTCTGCTGGAATCGGCCGCGCTGCCGGACTTCGCGGTGACGAACGAATTCCGCGATCACCTGCGGTCACTCCCTGATGGGGACGCCCGCCGGCGTTGTCTGGCCGAGCGTGTCGATTTTGTGCGCCGCTGCCAGCCGCGCCCGATTGCGAGCACACCGCGGGCAACGCCCAACATCGCCGCCGATGCTGCCTTCATCCGCAGTGTCCGCGGCCAACGTATCAGCATTCTCGGCTGACGCTTTCCCATTGCCCACTGCCCATTCCCGACTGCCCTTTCGAAAGGAATCTCATGTCGAACCGCCTTCGTTTCCGCAGCGGCCAGGTCGAGCTGCACAAACTCCGCGTGGATAGCGGCACCGTGCTCGAAGCCGGCGACCTGGTCTACCTGGACACTGACGACGTGAAGCCCGCCAGCGACTTCACCTGGACGACCGACCTCGCCACCACGCGCGGCAACTTCGCCGCGGTGTTTCTCGGTGTCTGTCATCAGCCCTCGGCGAGCGGCGACACCGCGGACGTGTCGATCGATCTCAGCCCGTTGGCCGTCTATGAGTTCGATGTCGCGTCGTCGACGTTCGAAGTCGGCAACATGGTGGCCCCGGCTCAGAACAGCAGCGCGCTGCACAAGCAGACGCTGCAGAAAGTCGCCACCGCGGCCCACGCCATCGGCCGGGCGGCCGAGTACAAAGCCGCCGCATCGACTCTGTTGCGCGTGCAGTTCGCGTCGGGGTTCCACACGGCCTCGTCCAACGTCAACGCCGCCATCGGCTGATGCCTGATTCGTGGGAGGGCGAAGCTCCTGCTGAGCCGCTGCGATTGCCAGCGTGTTGTTTCCATGCGGCTCAGCGGGAGCTTCGCCCTCCCGGAGCGATTGCACTTCCCTCCATCCACTCCCTCGGAGAACTGTTCATGCAAGGTTCCAATGTGAAAGGGCTGATCGAATCTCTCGGTGCCGAGGGCTTCTATCACAAGCTGTGCACGCTGCTGAATGAGAAGCAGCTGTCCGTCGATGACTTCAGTTACTACGAACTCGCGGAAGCCTGCGATGTCTTGCCGACGCTCCGGCGGATTCGCGAGTCCGGATCCACGGGTCTGCCGGTGACGGCGCTGCTGCGGGAGTCGAACCCCGGTGTCAACGCGAGCCTGTTCCAGGTGGTCACCGGCGAGCTGATCGGTCGCAAAGTGATCGAAGGCTACGAAGACAAATCCGGCTTCATCGGTGACAAGCTCGTCACTGTGATGCCGAGCCGACTGCGGAACGCGAAGATCGCGAGGTTCCGCGCGCTGTCCGGCCCGGCGGAAGTTCCGGAGGGTCACTTTTACGAAGAATCGACCTTCGGCGAGAAATTTGTCACGACGAAGGAATCCAAACAAGGACGGATCCTTTCGATCAACGAGGAACTGATCGCGTTCGATCAGACTGGTGAGATCAATCGCCGCGCGATGGCACTGGGCTTCTACCTGCGGCAAGAGCGCGAACGGACGATCGTCCGGGCCGTGACCGACGCCGATTCCGGCAGCGGCCACTACGTCTATCGACCGGATGGCACAGGCGAAGCGCTCTACGCCACGGACGGCTCAAACCGCAACTGGATCGGCGTGGGGAATACCACGTCCGCCGAGTTCGACAGTGCGTTTCCGTTGACGGACTGGGGTGACATCGAGACCGCGCTGAATTATCGCGCCACCGAAGTGAAGGACGACCGGATTGATGGTACGACCCGGCCGATCATGGCGCCGGTGAAGCAACTCCTCGTTCCCGAACGGTTGCGCGGAACGGCCCGCAGCATCATTCATTCCACGGAAGTCACGGTCACGAGTGATGAGCAGGAAACGAAGTTCGCCAATCCCGTGGCGAACCTGGTGGAAGTGCTGAGTTCGCCGTTCATTGATGAACAGGGTGGCGCGGCGCTTACGGACTGGTACATCGGCGACTTCCGCCGCCAGTTCGTGTGGACCGAAATCTGGCCGGTGCAGACGTTCCTGCAACGGGCCGACAGCGAAGCGGCGTTCGACCGCGATGTCGTGCTGCGGGTGAAGGTCCGCTACTACGGCGGCGTCTCGGCGGTCGACACGGTGTTCGTCACTAAGGTCGATGGCGCTGAGTGATTGATGTGATCGGGTGGCGGGGGCGCACCGCAGGAAGCCCCCGGACGGCAAGCGTCGATTTCAGGGGCTTCCGCTATCGCGGTGCGCCCCTGCCACCCAAACGTCTTTTCACCCTCGACGGTTCGGCATGACGGCCGACGGAGTTCTCCGGTGTCACGGATGACGCCCGTCGAGTTTTTTCTCCTTCACGCGGAGTGGCCACGATGTCGGATCTCACGAACCTGGATGACGTGCAGGGCCAGCCGTTGAGCGAAGCGCAGATTCGCGGGATTCTCGCGCAGCTTGATCTCGACATCATGAATCTCGCGCGGGACGGCAAACTCGCGGCGCTGAAATACACGACCGTGGGCGACGGCTCTCCGGCGGCGGATCGTGCGGCGAACATGAATGCGTTGATCGCCGCGCGGAAATACTACGAGTCGCTGTTGCAGTCGCTGCCCGCCTGGGAAACCTCGCAGGGCGAAGATGATTCCCCGGCCACCCGCGGTTGACGGCCGTTGTTCGTGCTTCATCCTGAGGACAAGGAAACCTGACGATGATGATTCCCGGTGACGTACTGGCGGGCGATTGTGGTTGCCTCACCATGGACTGGGGTGTGAACGCAGTCGCGGAGGTGGTCACCGTCGCGGGGGACCCGCCTGAGGAAAGCGTCACGGAAACCACCGTGATGGTCGTCGTTGGGGCAACGAGACGGATTCCGATCGCAGATGCGGACAGCGATGTGATCGAGATGACGTTGACTGTCCCGAAAGCGACGGTGCCGGAGGTTCCGGACGGCGCCACGTTACGCTGGCGGTACGACGGTCATTTGTGGAATGTTCGCGACTGCCGCAATCCGCCGGGGGATGCGGTGTCAGTGTTTGATGTCCGCCGCGCGGATTAATGACCGACCTCAATCGAACAGATAGCTCACCGATTCGTTGCGGTGAATCCGACGGATCGCTTCGCCCAGCAGTGGCGCGACGGAGACGACGCGGAGGTTCGGCAGCATCTGATCGGGCCGCAGCGGCAAGCTGTTCGTGACCACAATTTCGGCGATCGGGACTTCAGAAAGTCGCTGTGTCGCCGGCCCGCACAAGACCGCGTGGCTCGCGCCGACGAAGACCTTCGTGACGTTGTGCTGCAGAACGACCTTCACCGCGCCGACCATCGAACCGGCGGTGGTGATCATGTCATCGAAAATGATGGCGGTTTTCCCGGCGATCGGTCCGCCAATCAGGTTCTCCTGGCGGCAGTCCACGGCGCTGGAGCGGCGCTTATCGACGATGGCCAGTTGTCCGCCGAGATGTTCCACGTGCTGCAGCGAGCGCTTGATGCTCCCTTCATCCGGGCTGACGATGACCAGGCCTTCCTGCGGCAGGTTCAGGCTGCGGAAGTAATCGTCGAGAATCGGCGCGGCGTAGAGGTGGTCCACCGGGCAATCAAAGAAGCCCTGAATCTGCGCGGCGTGCAAGTCCATGGCGAGGACGCGATCGGCACCCGCTTTCGTGATCAGGTTCGCGACCAGCTTCGCCGTGATCGGGACGCGACCCATGTCTTTACGATCCTGCCGGGCATAGCCGAAGTAAGGCAGCACCGCTGTGATGCGGGCGGCCGAAGCGCGTTTACAGGTATCGATGAGGATCAGCAACTCCATCAGGTTGCCGTTGACGTTCGGACCGGTGGGCTGGATGAGGAAGACATCACACCCGCGGACGTTCTGGTTGAGTTTGACCTGCGTTTCGCCGTCGGGGAAGTCGGAGATGTCGACCGCGCCGAGCGTGATGCCGAGGTAGCGGGCGATTTCACTGGCGAGCGCCGGGTTCGCCCGGCCGGAGAGAATCACCAGTTGGTCGTACATCAACATGCGAACACCTGTGCCAGGAAGAGCGCGTGGGTCGCGCGGCTTCTGTTCTCCCCGGCGGCCTGTCGGGTGTCAAGCACGCCGGTAGGGAGAACCCAATTTGTCGTGGATACGCGGTCTGCCTTATCGGCCGCCCAGCGCTTGCGTACGAGAAAAAGCCGACAGCGCGTGTTGCGCGAACATGTCGTGTTAGAGTGGGGGCTGTAGGTTGCGATTTCGGCTTGGGCAGAGACTGGCGGTCGTGCCTGAAATACCGCTGGCGAAGACTTGGTGCCGTCGATCAAGAGAGACGAACGAGTTTTCACGGATGGATTGTCATGTCGCCATCGCGGACAGTGGTCGATGCTCCTTGCAGTTCCCGACTGCGGCGATTGTCGCGGTTAAGTTGTTTCGTGATCACGCTTTGCATGTTTTTGACATCCTCCGGTTGTGCGATCTACACTCCGTTTCAGGTGTTTCGGTTCACCGCGGATTACAACACCGAACGGCGCTGTTCGCTGCAGGCGGAAGTCTTCGAGCATCTGCCGCCGCGCCCGGTGCGGGTGCGGATGAACCGATGGGCGTACAACGTAGGGCCTCAGCCGATGACCGCCGAGATTCCGATTCCGAGCGATGCTCCGGTCGCGCCGCCGCCTGCGCCCGCGATCGGTCCTGGCCCGGCGCTCGTGCCCTCGGTGACTCCCGAGCAGATGCCCGGTGACGACGACCTGCTCGACGATGCCCGGCCGCCGGCATTCCCGCCGTCGCCTCCGCAACCGCGAATCGATCTGCAGAGCGATCAACCAGCGGGCAGCCGATTGGGACCATCGGCGCGGGCGAACGGTGCGGTCCGCGGCGCGAGCTATGAAGTCCGCCGGGCGACCACTCCGACAACGTCGGCCCCGACCGGCGCGTGGCTCTTTGGTTCCTGACGGTGGCGCTTATGATGTCCGAGGTTTCGTCGCCGCCGCCGAGATTCGTCCTGGGTTCGCGCTCACCGCGTCGACGGGAACTGCTGCAACAGATCGTGCCTGCTGAGCAGATCGAAATCGTGCCTCCCGCCTCTTCCGAGGAAGCGGGCTTCGACGGGCTGACCGACTGGCCGAGCATTCGCGCGCGGATGGTCGACATCTCCCGGCACAAGTCGACGCAGGTGCGACGGCAGCTCGGCGATCGCGTGGAATCGTCGATTGTCATCTGTGCTGACACGTCGATCGTCATCTCCGAAAAGCAGCAACTTGTGTTGAATGCTGATCAAGAATGTCCGCTACCCGGACCGTTGCGGGTGATCGGTCAACCGCCGGCGAATGAGCCACGTGGTGAGACGCTGCGGCGGTGGTATCACGATTACTACGCCGGCCGCACGCACATCGCGGCGACATCGCTGCGCATCACGGGGCCGCAGCAGCGGGTGCACGAGCGGATTGTGACCACGCAGATCACGTTTCGTAGCGACATGGACCCGTGGTTTGTGTGGTACGTGTCGTCGGGGGAACCGCAGGGCAAAGCGGGCGGCTATGCGGTGCAAGGGGCGGGCAGCGTGTTCATGTCCTCGATCGTCGGCAGCCTGACGAACGTCATCGGCTTACCACTCGAAGCGCTGCTGGAAGTCTTCTGGGACTGGGGTGTCTTGTAGGGTCCACTGTGCGGACCATCTCGTCACGACGCACGAACGGTACGCACAGCGGACCCTACAAAGACGGATCATCACGGCACGGGTTCGGGGGCGACGTAGACGGCGGTGTCCCAGGGGATCTTCGCGGCGGTGAGGGCGTGGCGCAATTTGTCTTCAGCGGTCGCACGGGCGGATTCCCGGCGGTAGACGCGGAGACGGACGCCGTCGGCATCGCCTTCGACTTTGCTCACCTCTTTGACGAGGGCGTCGAGCTCGATCGGCGTCTCTTTGTCGCCCCGGCGAAGCAGATAGTTCCAGTCTTCGATCACAACGCGCAGGCTTTTGCCGGAGGTCTTGTCGACGTGTTCGCGGCCGACGTTGAACTCGGCGTTCTTGTCGTCGCCGCTCGGTGTTCCCATGATGCCGGTGTTGCCGATGCCGACGCCCACACCGCCGCCAGTGCCGAGTCCCCAGCCCAGGTTAGGCAGCCAGTCGGCGATCCACACGCCGCAGATCACGCCGAGAGCGAGTGCGCCGCCGATGAGGTTCCGCATGCGGAAGAGGCCCGGTGATCGCGGCGGCTTCTGGGAAGATCCAAACATCACGGGTCTCGTCGGTTACTCGGCCGTCGGACGGAATCCTAGCACAGCATACTCGAAGCGGCTGCGGTTGCCGATGTCCTTGCGAACCCGTTCGAGCGCCGCGGGGACGCCATCAAGCGCGGCTTTGCGAAGGCCGAACTGGGCGTCGCCGTAGCTGACCATCACTAATACCATGCTCTTCGGTTCGGGAAGGGCTTTGTACGCATCGAAAAACCGGCTGGCAAACGCGGCGGCGTTCTCGGCACGAAACGATTGCTTCTTTGGACCCACGGTGAGGATCGTGGTGCCGTTGTCCTGGACATAAAGCTCCCAGACATCGACACGCTTCCGCATTTCGCCGAAGGTGAGCAGATGGTCGACGATCGCCGGGCCGGGATTACCGATGATGGCCTTCCAGCGCTCTTGCGCCTGGGCCACGTCATCGCTGGACGGACCCGGTCCCGTCGTGCGACGCTGCTGCATCAGTTGTTTCAGCGCTGCGTCCGACAGATGGAAGATGTCGCCGACCATCTCGCCGATCAGGTCGCGCTGCACACGATACCCTTCCGCGGCGGTGGCTCGGGCATCGGCTTCCGCGACCTGATTCTGCAGGGACTGCATTCGCTCACGGAGCGCGACGAGCTGTCGCACGGCTTCATCGAGTTCCGCTTGTGATGCTGCACGCGTCGATTCGACTTCCTGCGTTTGCTTCTCGGCTTTCGCGCGGATCTCCACATACTGCGCGAACATCACGATCAGCAGGAGATCCAGCAGCGGCGTTAATTGCAGCGTCAACCGCCGGGAGGGAATCATGCCGTCGGCGCTCCTGCCGCGGCGAGCGAGAGTTCCCGCTTGGCCCGCGCGACGGTGTCCCGCACGTGTGTCCGGCATTCGCTCAACCGGCGAAAGCGGGTTTCCACGATGCTGTTGACGAACATCAGAATCACCGCCGAGATCAGCCCGGCGAACGTTGCCCAGATGGAATGGCCGAAGTATTTGACGATCGCGCTGACGGAACCTTCGCCGCCGTCGGGTTGCGTCTGCATGGCGGCCCCGATCGCGAAGACCGTGCCCATCACGCCGGCGAGAGGATACGCTTCGATCATCGTCCGCGCGACGGTGTACCACGTTTCAAACTGATGCGATTGCAAGTACCGCCGTTCTTCATCGAGGATCGACATCCGCTGTACGAGCGCCCGGCGTTCTGCCTGTTTCGCGGGATCGTCGAGAACGTCGCGGATGTCGGCGAGAAAGGCGTCGATCTGGTCGGAGAG
>DASRYX010000771.1:0-1932 GCA_035686985.1 Planctomycetaceae bacterium
ATCGCGCCGGTTCCCTGCGTCTGCACAACGTAATTCAATCCCGAGGCGGTCTTCGTCGCGGTCAGCTGGTTCGCGGCGAGGAAGGTCTGGATCGTCTGCTGCTGATCGGCCGGTGCCGTCACCTTGATGGTGCCCGTGCCGCGTGAGCTGCTGCCGCGGGTGTCGGTGTTGACCGCCGTGATGGTGTTGTCGCCCACGGGCAGGGTGACCGCGGAGAGATCGAGCGACCATTTCCCGGTGGAGGGCGAGGACAGCTGCGAATCGGTGCCGAGCGAATAGGTCTTCCCTGCGGCCGTGACTTTCAGCGTCTTTCCATTCACCGCGTCCCATGTTCCGGTGACCGTTTTCGGACTTCCGGCGACGGTCGCGGCGTCCACGGTCGGTGCGGCGGGCGCGGTGACGGTTTTCGATTCCACGTTCACCAGTCGCGGCGCACTCGCGTTCGTCATGGCGTCGGTGGCGACATTCATCGTGCTCTTCTGGCCCTTGCGGGCTTTGAACACTTCGTCACCGTTGAACTTGTTCGCACCGTCGGGTGACGAATTGATGTTGAACGTCCCGTTGGGACCTTGAACAACGCCGACATTGCCATTGTACGTCGACGCCGTCGTCGTGAACGTGCTGTTGGCTTCTTTCTGCGTCACGCCGACTGGACCAGCGAACGTGGTCTGGTTCGCGGTGAATTTCTGACCCTCAACCCGCGTAGGCCCGTTGATCGTCGATTGCTCGAGCGTGAGTGAACCGGTGCCCGTGGAATGATGGCGGAGCAATGCCCGGAGCGGGCCGTTGATCGTCGATTCGCGCAGCGTCACCGCGGTGTTACTGCGCCGGCCGACAACCGTCAGCGAATCGGCGAGGACCTTGCTCATCGTAACGGAGTTATTGCCGTCATTGTTTCCGAAACGGATTTCAGTGGAGGCGAGCCTGGCCGTTCCGTCACCGGTCACGGTAACCGTATTGCCGGGGGCATTCACGGCGACGAACAGGTGCATCGGCCCGGTAGTGTCGATGGTGTGTGTGGTCTTCGTGGTTCCGTCGACACGAAACTGCGTACCGCTTTTGGCCGTCAGCGTGATCTGGGTGCCGGTGTACGCGATGTCGAACGAATCCCCGGCGGTCGCGTTCTGCGATTCGACATCCACCAGCGAGACCCGCGATGAGTCGACGCGCACGTCGATAACGTTCGCCAGCATCCGCCGTTGTTCGAGCCTCTGGACATGACCGATCATCGCCGCGTGGGTCGAAGCCTCGCGTCGGCGCGCTCGGGGTTGCGGAGTTGTTCGACGCCAGGAAACCCACCAGTCACGAAACGACATCAGCCAGACTCACACCAACGGAGCGCAGGTCGCCAGAACCACTCTTCGATTATCTCGGACACGACAACCCCGCGGTAGATCAAGCTCCCCGGCCGCCACCAGAAAACGTGCGATTGCAACGAATCGTCACGCGGTAGCGGTGGTGACTGTTTGGTGCAATTCAGCCTACGAGCATTACGGATCCGGGAGAAACAGTTTCGGCCGGTCGACGTGTTGGGCGTAGCGGTTGGTGAAGCTGGAGAACGCCTGGTCGGCGGCCTGGAGTGCCGCCTGGGTTGCCGCGCCGTTCCGAATGGCGGTTTGCAGCGGGGCGTCATCAACAATGCCGATCGCACTCATGGCCTGCAGCATCGATTTGACCTGCGGATCTTTTGCGATGCGGGCCTCGAGCTCGGGGCGGGGCTGATTGCTGTCGGCGTATTCCGTCGCCGTGAAGACGGTTTGCCAGCGGTCGTCGCCGAGCTTAGCGACAAACCGCGTTTCGACACCGACGCGGTTGCGGTCGGGTTCCATCTCGAGTCGTGTGACTCGAAAGCCGCGCACACCTTTGGCTTCCGCCGTGGCAATCGCCGGCGCGAACGATTCGCGATCGGGTTTCACGGGTTCGAGCCGTGGT
>DASRYX010000772.1:0-4272 GCA_035686985.1 Planctomycetaceae bacterium
CGTCGTGGGGTATGCGAACGGCAGCCTGGGTTACATCTGCACGTCGGAATCGCACCAATACGGTGGCTATGAGCCCAACATGTCGCCGCTGCTTCCCGAAGCCGAGCCGCTGATTCTCGAAGAGCTCGGGCGGTTGGCCGACAAGGTACTGGCGGATGTGTTCGAATCATTCAAACCGACGACAACGAAGTAACGCTCCATTCTCGCAGACACGCACCAGAGAGTTGACGGCATGAAGGACTCTGCGACCGCATTCCGCCCCGTGCGTGTGGGAGTCATCGGGTTGGGGCGCTTCGGACGATTACACGCGCTGACCGTGATGCGGCTGGCCGAGGCGGAGCTTGTCGCCGTCGTCGCGCGACGTCAGGCCAGCCTCGATGCTTTCCAACGGGAATGTCCCGATGTGCCGGCGTGGACGGACTTGGAAACCGCGATCGATGAATCGTCTGCGGAAGCGTGGATTGTCGCCTGTTCCACCGCGGAACACGTACCTGTCGCCGAAGCCTTGCTGCATGCGGGAAAGACCGTACTACTCGAAAAGCCGGTGGCCAACACACTCGCGGAAGCCGAACGACTGACTCCGCATGTGAAACTGGATTCATCCAATCTGATGATCGGACATATTCTGCTTTTCAACAGTGAGTTCCGCGCCCTCCAAGCCGAAGCGGCGTCGCGTGGTTCATTGACGTTTATCGATTGCGTCCGCCATCGCCCCGCAAGCATTGTCCACGATTTTCCGGGAGAGAACCCGCTGCACGCGGCGATGGTCCATGACCTCTATTGTCTTCAAGTCCTCATGAACCGTGCGGAGCCTGTTCATCTCAACGCGCAGTATCATCGCACAAGTGCCGGGGCCATCGATGTGGCCTTCGCGCAATTGCAGTGGACGGACGGCCCGCTCGCCGGTTGCGTCGCGTCATACACGACACCCACCGGTATGGCCCCGCGCGGATTCGATCGCATGGAAGTGTTTGGCATCGGATGGTCGGCACGGATCGCACCCAATCCGCGGCCAATCGAGGTGTGGGATGACCAGGCACGCTGGCCAATGGCCCTGGAGATTCGCACCGACGCAAGTGGTGCGGTCGGAATGATGGCCGAAGAGCAGCGTGCGTTCTACCGCGCCGTCCGTGGTGTCGCACCCATTCCCTTGGGGGCCACATTTCAGGACGCAATGCAGGTTCAACGCTGGCTTGAAGAGCTCGACCGGACCGCACGATGAGCAGGCCCTTGACGTCCTGTTGCAGTCGCACATGGCTTCCATCGATATGACGTTCTACGACGGCGATCAATTCCCGAAGGAATATCATCACGATGGCTTCGCCTCGGAACACGGATCATGGAACGAGGCTCGCCGTGTCGGCTGCAAGGTCATCCGTGTGCCCATGAAAGACGGAAAAGCAACGGGCGAATTCGAAGACTTTCTCATCGGTTTCGTCACGAAAGAAGGCGATGTCTGGGGGCGTCCAGCGGGAGTCGCCGTTGTGAAGGACGGTTCGTTGATCGTGACCGATGACGGTTCGGGAACGATCTGGCGCGTGACTTATACGGGAAAGTAGTTGGGCGACGGCTCGACTAGAGAGGAACTCGAAGTGCTGCAGACTTCGATGGCCGCGATTCCCGGACTCGTCTTGCACGTCGTGATGCGCGACCGCGCTGTCGACCTCTGCGGTCATGAGTTGCTCACTGAAGGGATAGTGAGGCCCGCACCGGGTCGGGTTGGTGGCACCGCTCTGCTGTTTCACGGCGGGTGCCTCCGCGTACGACACGACGATGTGTTCAATGGGACAGAAGGCATCACGGTCGCCACGTGGGTGCGAGTGGGGCCACTGACGAGGAGGGAGAACGCCATCTTCAGCAAGGGGCACTGGGAAGCTGATGCCTGTCCTTGGGAGATGAGTCTCGTCCGTGATTGTTCGCTCTCCTTTCACATCTTTGGTGAGCGCGCACACGAGCGTTGCGTTGCGCCTTGCCCGCCACGAGGCGAGTGGCATCACGTCGCCGGCGTGTGGGACGTGGGCATCTGGTGGCACAATGACCGGCGGCTGGTCGCATTTCGGCAATCCCTCTCCGAAATCGAGACTCCGTCACTCAAGTGAGCAGCCCCTCGCTGCCGGAGATTGTTTCTATGCCGAATGAATCCCCAGTTCTGTCCCGCGAAGTTGTCGAGGTCAGTCCGAATCCTGGACGCGCGCCAGGGAGTGCCGCTTCGGTGGCGACCGGACTTGCTTCGGATGATCCGGCGGAATTGCTGACGGCCGAAGCTGCAGCCCGAATGTGCGGGACCTCCCTGCGAACTTGGCGCAGGTTTCAAGCGGAAGGAATGGTACCCAAGCCAGTTATCCTCGGGAGACGGATTAAACGGTATCTCCGAACGGAATTGCTGGCCTGGATGGAAGCCGGCTGCCCTTCGGATGAATAATGGCAGAGCATCCGCCAGGTCGCGTGTCCAAAATGGAGCCCGTGAGCAGTCCGCAACACGTTCGCTACGTCCCGAATCGCTGTCGGACCGCATGCCAGCGCCATCTATAACACAAACGCGGGGAGCGGCTTAGTCGCTTCCGGGCCTGTTCTGGCCGCGCCTGGCATCCTTGTGAAACGGCGTTGTAAAGAAATGCATCCGGAGGGACTCGAACCCCCAACCCTCGGTTCCGAAGACCGATGCTCTATCCATTGAGCTACGGATGCGGTTGGCGACGGCGGGCACAGCGAGCCGCCATCGAAGTCGCGATTGTACTGAACTCGGCGTCGGACGTAAATCGGACCGATTATCGCCGGCCGGGGTTTGCGCGCTGAGCCTGGCGGGCGACCGATTTCGCCGGTACGGTCTGCGTCGGATCGCGGGGAATGTGGCGGTATTCGAGGGCTTGCTGCAGGATCGCCGCCGCCGCGGGAGCTGCCACCCGGCCGCCGAACGCCTCGCCGCCCGTTGTCGCCTGGTTCACCACCACCAGCACGAGCAGTTGCGGGGTCTCGACCGGGGCGCCGCAGACGAACGACGCAATGTATTTTCCATGACGATACCCACCGTGCGGTGACAGACTCTGCGCGGTCCCTGTTTTTCCGAACACGTCGTAGCCAGGGATTTGCGCCTTTTTGCCCGTCCCGCGGGTGATGACTTCCTGCATCGGGACCGAAACCACCCACTCCGCGGCGTTGCGACCGACAATCGTTTCACCTGGAACGGACGATGAAGAACCCGTTCGATCAGGTTCTTCGAGCACCATCCGCGGACGCAGCAGACGCCCGCCGTTCGCTAACGCGGCGTGCGCGCGAATCAGCTGCAGCGGCGTCGTGGCGATCTCATGTCCCATCGGAATCGAGCCGGTGGAGTAGGATGTCCATTGTTCGAGCGGACGCAAGATCCCGGAAAGTTCGCCGGGCAGTTCAATGCCGGTCGGTTGGCCGAAACCGAACCGTGACGCGGCGGCAAAGAGTCCGCTATTGGTCAGGCGTTCGCCGACCTTCGCCATACCGATGTTGCTCGACTTCACCAGCACGTCGGTCAAACTCAGCAGGCCGTATCCGTGGTGATCGTGCAGCACACGGCGACCCATCCGGTACTGGCCGTGTCCGCAATGGAATTCATCGTCCCGCTGGATCAACTGCTGATCCAGTCCGTACGCCACGATCATCGGTTTGAACGTCGACCCCGGTTCATAGATGTCGGCAATCGCGCGGTTCTTCCACGCATCCGGACTCGCATTCTCGGGGTGATTCGGATCAATCGTCGGCCGTGACGCCATCGCCAGCACGTCGCCGGTTTGTGGGTCCAGCACGATCGCGCAACCGCTTTCGGGCTGAAATTCGCGCATCAGTCGATCGAGTTCCGCTTCGGCAAAGATCTGGATGACGCTGTCGAGCGCGAGCGTGATCGGCTGGCCTTCTTGAACGGTGTGCTCCGTGTCGGTCGTGATATCGATCACGCGTCCCCGGGCATCGCGGGTGAGCGTTCGTCGTCCGGGTTCGCCTTTCAGCGTGGTTTCAAACTGCTCTTCGATGCCGCCCTGTCCTTGGCCGTCGACATTCCGCATGCCGATGACTTGGGCCGCGAGCACGCCTTGCGGATAAATGCGGCGGTATTCCGGGCGGAAACCGTACACTTCGGTGGGCAGTGCGAGGTTCCGTACGCGTTCCACTTCATCGTCCGTGAGGCGACGCTTGACCCACAAAAAGTGCTTGTCCGCGTGACGCCCCAGCCGCTCGAATAGATCGTCGGGAACCATCTGCAGCGCGCCCGCGAGTTGCTCGGCGATCTCCCAAGGCTTCTTC
>DASRYX010000773.1:0-5337 GCA_035686985.1 Planctomycetaceae bacterium
GGGCTTGAGATCAAAGAGCCACCGCGCCTCGATAATCTCCATCGCCTTGTTCATCATCGTGGCGGAATCGATTGTGATCTTCGGCCCCATCTGCCATGTGGGATGCGCTAACGCCTGCGCGACGGTGACGCTCCGCAGTCGCTCTTTGGACCACCCGCGGAAGGGACCGCCGCTGGCGGTCAGGACCACCCGCCGCACGTCTTGCCGACGGCCCGATTCGAGGCACTGGAAGATCGCCGAGTGTTCGCTGTCCACGGGGATCAATTTCGCCCCGGTCTTCGCCGCCAACTGCTGAACCAGCGGCCCGCCGACGACCAGCGTTTCCTTGTTCGCGAGCGCCACGCGCTTACCGGCTTCGAGCGCGGCCCACGCGCCACGCAAGCCAGCCGCACCGATGATCCCGCACACGACGATGTCGACATCCGGATGCCGCGCAATGTCGGCGATCGCCTCGTCACCCGCACGCCATTCGGTCGCGCTGTCCGCCGTTGCGGGGAATTGGCCACTCAGAGACTCATCGGCAACGACCGCCCAGCGCGGCTGGAAACGGCGCACCTGATCGGCCAGCGTGGAGACTGACTTCCCGACCGCGAGACCGGCGACTTCGAATTGATCACGATGCGCAGCGATCACGTCGAGACAACTTGTCCCGATCGATCCAGACGAACCAAGAACCACCACGCGCTGAATCAACGGACTGGCCGAACGAGAGCCGCGCCGGAAAGACCCACCGCGACAGGGGAATGAAATAACGTTTTCCAGCTGTGGATTTTAGGTCGCGTCAGGAAAACCAGCAAGGGCGATCGAGGTCTTTCTGGGCGCGAGGCCATTCCCGCTGCCCAAATCGTCTGCACGGCGGCGTGCCATCATTCCGCCCTAGTCAGCCGTGCATCAGGCGACTAGGCTATAAAGTATCGATGACCATGCCTGTCATCGGCCACACTAGGGAGTTGTTTCATGCCCAGCGTTTGCCGCCGAATGTTCGGCTGGTCGTTCTCCATCAGCGGATCACTGTCGCTTCTCTTTCTCACGACGGCGATCCAGCCAGCGCTCGGGCAGGAAGCACCGGCGGAACCGGTTATCAAGCTCCCTTCAAAAGCCAAAGAAGCTCCGAAGGTTTCCGAAGACACCTTTAAGGTCCCGAAGGGCACGCCGGAAGAAATTCTGAAGTGGGCGGAAGATCTGCAGAAGAAACGCATGAACTTCCCGAGCCGCAAGGCCGCGATTGAATTTGCGATCAAAGTCCAGTGGGCGCTGAGTGAAGCCGGTGATCAGGTTCTCGCACTGAAGCCGAGTGATGAAGAGGCGCTCGCCGCCGCAGAAATGAAGCTCAACGCACTCGCCCTGCTGTCGGAAGCCGGCATTGACGGCGCGCTCGACGCCGGTCTGAAAGCCGCCGAAAAGCTGAAAAAGGATTCTCGCGAGGAAATCGCCGAGTACGCCACCGACACCTGGGGCCGGCTGCGGATTTTCAGCGTCACCACCATGAACGAAAAGGACCGCGCGGCATTCATCAAGGAAACACTCGACGCCATCGCCAAGGCGCAGTACTCAAACGTGGCCATCTCGCAGGCCGGTCAGCTGGGAGAAGTGCTGCAATCGCTCGAGGATCAGACGATCGCGGGTGATTACTACGAGCAACTCGCGAAGGTTCTCGCAAAATCCGGTAAACCGCGCCTGATGCAGATGGCGGAAATGCTCACCGCCGAAGTCCGCCGCATGAAGCTGCCCGGCAACGCGATGGAAGTCACCGGCAAGACGCTCGAAGGCAAAGACTTCAACTGGGCGAGTTACAAAGGCAAAGTGGTTCTCGTCGATTTTTGGGCGACGTGGTGCGGGCCGTGTCGCGAAGAATTGCCGAACGTCAAAGCCAACTATGACAAGTACCACGACAAAGGATTTGAAGTCGTCGGCATCAGCCTCGATGACGACCGTGAAAAGCTGACGAGCTTTATCGAGAAGAACGAGATCCCGTGGACCAATCTGTTTTCGGCTCCGAACGCGGAGGGCGAACCCGTCGAGCAGCCCACCGCCGCTCATTACGCCGTCACAAGCATTCCCACGGCGATTCTCGTGGGCAAGGACGGCAAGGTCGTCACACTGAACGCCCGAGGCGAGGTTCTGTCGGAGCTGCTGGAAAACCTGCTCGGCGAAGGAAAATGAGGCAATGAGGATGCGCGGCGCCGTCTGGTGTCTGATCGGAACCTTGCTGTGGCCGGCGGCCGATAGCGCAGCGCAGACGTTTCCGACGTTTTCTCTCCCGTCCGGTGCGCAGGCCAAACTCGCTCAAGAGATTGAAATGCAAACACTCGGCGGCCGTCAGTTCTGGGGGGATGTCCGCTTCTCCGGCGAGTTCCGGATCCAGCGGAACGTCTTCACCGGACATCATCGCCTGCTCGACGGTCGGGACTGGCGTCACCAGTGGGGGAGTTACGACGAGTGCTGCGACAAGCTCGATGAACTCTGCACGAAGCGCAAGCTCGCGCCGATGTCGGGCAAGGCGGTGATTTGCCTGCATGGAATTCTGCGTTCATCGAAATCGATGCAGCCCATGACCGCGGCTCTGCGGGATGAAGGCTACACCGTATTCCCGTTCGATTATCCCAGCACGCAAATCAGCATTCCGGACGCCGCAGAATTTCTGCATCAGGTGATTGAACGACTGAACGGGATTGAGGAAATCGCGCTGGTCGGGCACAGCATGGGCGGACTCGTCATCCGCGCGTACTTTGCTGAGCATCATGATCCGCGCATTCGTCGCGTGGTGATGCTCGGAACTCCGAATACCGGAGCCGAACTCGCCGATCGTCTACAACCGGTCTTCCTGGTTCGGGCCGTCACCGGACCGGCAGGACGCCAATTGTTGACCAGTGGAATTGCTCCATCGCTCCCTGCGCCGCCGGTGGAATTCGCCGTCATCGCCGGGGCACGCGGCATCGACTCTGGTTGGAACCCGTTGATTCCCGGCGACGACGATGGAACCGTAACGGTCGAAAGCACTCGCCTCGTCGGAGCGACCGACTTTACCACCGTGCCGGTGATGCATCACGCGTTGACCTCCAACGCCGAGGCGCTGCAATGTGTCTGCCGCTTCCTCGAATCAGGGCGGCTGCGTCCCGAAGGCGAGCGGCGACCGATCACCAGCGAGAAGTAAGCGGGAACTCCAAGTCGCATGGTGTCCGGCCGGAATCTGTGCGACAATCGCAACGACTGCGCTCGGGTTCCGCTTGTGAAGGAATGACGATGTTTGATCTGCTCATCGCCAGCGCCTGCCTGTTGGTCGACGGAGAAGCCGTGCCTGCGACGGCAGCGCCCGAGCGAGTGGCGATTTTGCGGCAGCAGTTATCCAACGCCGACTTTGCCGTGCGACAGCAGGCGACCAACGCCCTGCAGAACGGCAATCCGGAAGCGCAGTTGGCTGATCTGCTGGAAGTCATTCGCACGGGGCCGCCGGAAGCGTCCGTCCGTGCCGTCGAAGTTCTGGCCGCGTGGTATGCGAAGTCAGAGACCGTCACGGAGCCCCTTGAAGATGCCATCGAACGGCTGCGGGAAGCCAAAGGGGCGGTGCGCGAGCTGGCCACCGTTGCGTGGGAAGATCAGCAGTCCGCACGCGACAAGCGGTCGATCGCGCGGCTGCAGGAGCTCGGCGCCAAGGTGCAGTTCGTCCAGGCTAAGAAGACTGAAGCGCCGCCAGACGATGACATCGAGCTGTACAAAGAGCCCGTGGTGCAGCACGTCGTTCTCGGCCGCAATTGGCGCGGCGGCGATGCGGGGCTGAAACACATCGCCCGGTTGTCGTTCGTGCAAACCGGCGTGTATCGCGTCAAAACCGCCAAGGTGTCCGAAGAAGCCCTGCAAAAACTGACCGACAAGAAGCCCGATCTCCGGATCGAAATCCGCGGTGCATTTTTAGGTGTGACATGGATGTCGTCCGGAGCGTTCGGATTCGGCGGTCCGCAGCCCTGTCTCATCAACGAAGTGGCTGCGAACTCACCGGCCGAAAAGGGCGGCCTCAAGAAGGACGACATCATCACGCAGTTCGGTGACAAGCCGGTGGAGACGTTTCCCGACTTGATCGATCTACTGAAATCGACCGATCCTGGCGAGAAAGTGGTCTTCACGGTCAACCGCGAGGGCGAAGAATTAAAGCTGCCGATCGAGCTGGGTGACTGGTAAGCCCGACGACGTTACCACGCTTCTTTCCAGCGTCGATCGGGAAGGTGCGCGACCGCACCGATGTCGAGCGTCTCCGGGACTCGGGCGGGAACCCGCAGCCAGACGCGATGCCCGGCAACTTCACCTTCTACCGCGATATGCGCCCCCAGATCATCCCGGCGACCGAGCGAATGCGCCTGCCAGTGGAACGATGAGATCGCGGTGAACAAGGCGGTGAGGCCGGCGAGATCGAGGCAGAACCGCGATGGCCGCTGAAGTCCATCGCGCGGTCCGCCGACAATTTCGGTCTTCGCCGCGAACAGCGTGACTTCCCAGACGCCAGATTCAAAACAGAAATGGCACCCCACGGGAGCAAGAACGTCGACCGCCAAAACAAGCGCCGCCACGCGATCAGCGAATTCGCCAAGCCACTCAGGAGGATTCGTCATTAGCAGGCAGCCCTTCCAAGAGTTCTGGCTTGCGAGGATCGAGTCGAAGAAAAAGCGAGACCACTCACACGGGCGCTGAAATGTGCAATCAGAATGCCAGCGGAGCGGCCGACACCAAGCGTTATTGCCATGATGAACAACGATGTTCAGCCCTGTGAGCACTGCAACTTGAAAAGATGATGTTGACAGGAACTAACACGCCGGATCAGCTCGCGCAATCGGCTTGACTGGTGCGACCCGTCCCCCACGGGTGGTGATTGTTCGGACTAGCCGATCTTCAACGGCGGTAAGCCCTCTTGGAAGATTCTGCCGCGATCGCGGTGCCTTAGCCTTCGCGACACTTACACTTGGCCGTCACCTGCCAACACCATCATGACGTCGCCCGGCCGGCGCTTCAGGAATGAGACTCCCTTGTTTCACAGTCGAAACACGCCGGTCCGCTACTTCCGCCAGTAAACCGCCATCTTGTCGATGCGCACCAGTTCCGCCGTGATGCCGTGCGCTGTGCGATATTCATCCACAGCCCGCTGACAATCCGTGAACGCGTAATAGTCGTCAATGATGCAGAAGCCGCCGTCGCTCAGCTTGGGATACAGCGGCACGAGTGAATCACGCGTGCTTTCGTACAAATCGCCGTCGAGCCGGATCAAGGCGAGGTTCGTCAGCGGCGCCGTCGGCAGCGTGTCGCTGAAAAACCCTTCCAGAAACATGACCTGCTCATCCAGCAGTCCGT
>DASRYX010000774.1:0-5689 GCA_035686985.1 Planctomycetaceae bacterium
GATCCCGTCGCTTATCAGACCGAAGCGGCGAAGGCATTGCTGCCCGGTCAACTGAAAGCGCAGTTGGCGTTCACCCCTGCGCGACAATGGAATTTCCGCGGCACCAATCATCCTCTGGTGAGCCGAGTGGAGACCCTGGGCGTCCTTGCAGCGCTGAGCGACATCGATTTCCGGCGCTACTGGAGTGTCGATCCTCACGCGTCGACGATGGTGCTCGCTCGATGGAATCATGAATCGAATCCCCCCGGACTGCTGCTGCGCGAAGTCGGCCGCGGTCGCACGCTGATGTGGGCCAGCTCCGTCGATTCGACGGCGTGGAACGATCTCCCACGCAATCCGGCGTTTCTGCTGCTGATCGACAACGTGATGTCCGTGCTTTCTCGCCATGCGAACAGCTCGCTCAACTATGTGATCGGTGATCCTGTCGTCGTCCCGATGCCCGCCGGCAGTCCGACGGGCCCGGCCCTCTTGCGATCACCGGATCTCACGCAGACGCGAGTCGAGATTCCCGCCGACGCGCGGGAAGTCGCCCTGCCCCGCGTCGCTGCTGCCGGCCATTATCAGATTCTGTCGACCGAAGTGACACCGCCGAGTCTCGTCACCGGGTTCAGCGTGAGGCCGCTTTCTGCTGAAAGTGATCTCACGCGATTGACCGGGGACGAACTGAATGCGATGTTCGGCGAACGGCGTTACGGGCTCGCGCGCGATCCGCAACAGCTCGCGCGATCGGTCAACGCCGGACGTCTCGGGCAGGAAGTTTTCGGCGTCGTTCTCGCACTGCTGATCCTCGTGTTTGTGAGCGAGCAGGTCACCGCCACGTGGTTCTACCAAACGGATGAAGGCTGACAGAGGCCATGCAGCTGACGGTGGAACCGATCTGGGGCTGGTCAGGCGTGGCGATCGTCGCCGCGGGCCTGTTGGCCCTGATCATTTTCACCGACCGTGTGCAGCTGCGCCGCCTCGCCCCGTGGCAACGTCGCTGGCTGCTCGGGCTGAAAACCGTCGCCAGCCTGCTGCTCGTGATGGCGATGCTCCGCCCGGCGGTCGTGGCAACGGAGACGAGTGAAAATAGCGTTCAATTGCTGGTCGCCGTCGATGTCAGCCGCAGCATGACGACTCCGGACGGCCCCGGCGGCATCACCCGCTGGCAAGCCGTGCGCGATGATCTCGAACGCGCCAGTTCTTTGTGGAAGAAGTTCGCCGAAAAAGCGGAGATTCGACAGTTCGAATTTGATCGGGAACTGCGTCCGCGACAGGAGGACCGCCAGGACCCCGACGGTCCGATGACGGCGATCGGTCAGGCGCTCGACGACCTGGTGCGCGAGGCACGCCAACAGCCGACGGCCGCGATCCTCTTTCTGACCGATGGCGCGCAGCGCGCGCTATCCCCGCATGATCTGGATCCCCTGCTCGCCGCGCGGAAGCTCGCGGAAGCCAATGCACCCGTCTATCCCGTCGGCTATGGCGCGACATCCCTCACCACGACAACGCTCGATCTCGCCGTGCAGGATCTGCTCGCCGATCCCGTGGTCTTCGAAAAGAAGCTGGTGCCGCTGAAAGTTCAGCTCCGTGGGACCGGTGCCGTGGGTAAGAAAGTGATGTTGCGCGTCCTCGTCGAGGATCGCACCGGTCAAGCCCCCGGCACATCCGGCGAGCTGAAACCAGCCCCCGTGTCCGTCACCGCAAAACCGATGGTCGAGACCGAGATCCAGCGCGATGATGAGCTGCAGTCGATCGACTTGTCGTTCATGCCCGCCACGTCCGGAGAAATCAAAATCGCTGTCGAAGTCGTGCCGTTGGAAGGCGAACTCATCCGCAGCAATAACCGGCAGGAAACGATCATTACTGTGCGCCAGGGGGGCTTACGAATCGCCTACTTTGACGTACTGCGGTCCGAGCAGACGGCTCTGCGGATGGTCAATGGCGCGGATAAGATCCAGCTCGATTACTTTCAGATTCTCGGCGGAAAATTTAAGAACCGGACGGTCATTCCCGCGACGGCATTTGATCCGAAAGAGTTCGATGTCTACCTGATTGGCGACGTGCCGGCGGAAGTGTTTGGCGAGAAGCATCTGACCAATCTGGCCCAGCGCGTGCGTGAAGGGGCCGGATTGATGATGCTCGGCGGACTGGAGAATTTCAGTTCCGGCGGGTATGGCGCGACTCCGCTCGCCGACTTGCTGCCGGTCGCCTTGGCCCCGACCGGTGCGGTTATCGGTATGCCCGACGTGAAAGCGCAATATGTCGGTCCGCAACCGATGGTCCCCACCGAACTCGGCCTGAAGCGTTTCGTGATGCAGCTGGCTCCGGGGGAACGAAATCGCGCGCGATGGGATCAACTTGCACCGCTCATGGGAGCCACGAAGCTCGCCCCGAAGAATGATCTCGTGGAAATCTGGGCGACAACCAAAGACGGTCAACCGCTGCTGATGGCAACCGAGGTCGGCCGCGCGCGTGTGGCTGCTTTCGCCGGGGACACCACTTATCAATGGGTGCAGCACGGCCAGGGCGAGGAACACCAGCGTTTCTGGCGGCAAATGATTCTCTGGCTGGCCCGCAAGGAAGCCGATTCCGATCAACCCGCGTGGGTCCGGGTCGATCCCCGCAACTTTCTCCCGGGGGCGACCGTCCCGCTCGAGTTCGGCGCGCGATCGACGAGCGGCGAACCGATGACGGATGCCGTCTTTCAGGTTCAGGTGACACGGCCGGACGGAAAGACGGTCCCCGTCGCACCGCGTTCCAAAGACGGCCAGTTTTCGGCGGACTTTACGCAAACGGATCTTGCCGGCGACTACTGGGTGCGAGTGACCGCCCGCAAAGATGCCGCGTCACTGGGACTCGATGCCCTGACACGGTTCATCGTCGATCCGAAAGATCTGGAACTCGATCAGCCCAACGCCGATTACGACCTGCTGCGTAAAATCGCGGAACTTACCGGCGGGCAATTGCTTCGGTCCGAGGATCTCGAGAAATTCCTGAAGGATTTACAGGACCGGAAAGTTGATGAACTGACCCGGGTTCGCGTTTATCCGTTGTGGGATAACTGGTGGATGCTCCTGGCCTTTGTCGTGGTGGTCTCCGCGGAGTGGACGATTCGCAAACGGTCGGGACTGGCTTGAAAATCCTCCGGAACGAATTCGCTGCCCGGAACGTCTCAACATGGAGACCGTCAAACAGTTCTGAATGAAGCCCGACACAACCGCTAACCGTGCGCCAACTGGTAAACTCTCGCTTGTCGGTCGTGATTTTCTGATAAAATAGACTTTGTCCGTCGATCCTCGTCCGTGCTCGTCTCGATGCAATTCGGTCGGAAGGAATCACTATGTCGACCGTTGTGGACCCGTCTACGCCAACGCGCTATGTCGATTTTGCCGAATACGTCGACTTTCAGCTCCAGGTCGCGCGACGGCAGATTCGTTCAGCGGACATCCTCTGGGCGGGAACCATCGCGGTCACCACCGTCGTGGGTTACCTGTTCGTCTTCGTCGTCTGCGACCAATGGCTGGTCCCCGGCGGTCTGCCCCTCACCTTTCGGTGGATCGGCTTGATCGGACTGACTGCGTTTCTGAGCGGCTGGCTCGGCCTGCGCATTGGTCAGCCGCTGATCCGCCGTGTGGGGACACTCTTCGCCGCGAAGGAAGTCGAAAACGCCGAGCCGGAACTACGCAGCAATCTGCTCAACTGGGTCGACCTGCAGGAAAGCGGCCGACCGGCGAACCCCGATGTGCTGCGGGCAATCGAGCGGCAGGCGGCGGTACAACTCGAGAAGATCAACGTCGCCGATGCCATCGATCATCAGCCGCTGATCCGCTCGGCGTACGTCCTGCTGGCGTTCGTCGTCCTGTTCTGCGGGTACTTTGTATTCTCGCCGAAGAAACCCGGCCCGTCACTCTGGCGCGTCCTGCCCCTCGTCGACCTGAAGCCGCCGACACGGACGGAAATCGTCAAGGTGGAACCCGGCGACACGACGGTGCTCGCGCGGAGCTTCGTGGATGTGCAGGCCGACCTCGCCGGAACGATTCCCAAACAGGTCCGGCTGCTGTACACGACGGCCGACAAAAAATTCCGCGATGAAGTGATTGTGCTGCAGCCCGATGCGGAAGGCAGCATTCGTTTTCGCGGCCGTCTCGCCGGTGAAAATGGTCAGGGGCTGCTGCAGGATCTGACATACCGCATCGAAGCCGGGGATGCCGTCTCGTCAACGTATCACCTGCGCGTTGATCAGCCGCCGTCCGCGCGCGTGGAAGGTCTGGAGCTCGAACCGCCCTCGTACATGAAGCTGCCTGTCGAGAAAATCACGGGGGGCACGTTCACCGGATGGGAAGGCAGCACCGTTCGACTTTCCGCCGGCGTGAATATCCCGGTGCAGACTGCGATCGTGCAGTTCCTTGATGACCCCGCCGGTAAACCGAACGGCGTAGAAGTCTCGGCTCGAGTGAGCGGCGATCGGCGGATCGAGGCCGTCTGGAAGCTGGAACCAAACTCGGAAGGCGAGTTCTCGGCGTTCTATCACGTGCAGGTGCGCACGGCGGACGGGCGGACCGATCCGGCACCGGCGGTTCATCAGATCACGGTTCGTCGCGATCTGCCGCCGGATGTCTTCTTTATCTCTCCCGAACGCGACATTGAGGCCCCAGCGAACGCGGTCATTCCGCTGGCGATCCAGGCACGGGATCCGGATTTCGAACTCGGGCCCGTCACGCTGTTCGCCGAGAAAGACGGCAAGGTCATTCACCGCGAAGTGTTGTCGGAAGGGAAGCAGCAGGCCGTGCAGCTCCAGCACGACTGGCGACTGGGACCGCTGGCCCTCCAACCGGATGACAACCTCACTTTCTGGGTTGAAGCACAGGACAATCGGCAGCCGCGCCGCAATAAGAAGGAATCGTCACGGTTGCATCTGCGGATTCTGAAACCGGTCACCGACCAGCAGGTGCAGCAGCAACTCGCGGACGACAAGCAGAAACAACAGCAGCAATTAGCTGAGGCCGCCGCGCAGCAGAACGCCGATGCGGCTCCGATGCCAGAGGGGAATGCATCGGATGCCCCGATGCCGGCGAATCCGCCGGTCGAGCAACCCGATCCCTCGAACCCGGACGCTGCACCGGGCAAGCAGCCCATGCCCGAAAAGGGCGACGGAGATCAACGCCCGCCGGAAGGATCCTCCAAGAAAGGCCCGAACGACGGCGCGGCGACGAACAAAGACGACAAGGCACCGTCGGAAGACAATAAGAATCAACCCGAAGATAAGAAGGCGGATCCTGTCAGCCCTAACGGCGATGAAGACGGTAAAGCGCTGGAGCGGTTGATTCAACGGTTGCAGGACGAGCAAAAGCGCAAAGACAAGACGGGCGATCAGAAACCCGGCGGTGATCAGAAACCGGGTAGCGATCAGAAACCCGGTGGCGATCAGAAGCCGGGCGGCGATCAGAAACCGGGCGGCGATCAGAAACCGGGCGGCGATCAGAAACCGGGTGGCGATCAGAAACCGGGTGGCGATCAGAAACCGGGTGGCGATCAGAAACCGGGTGGCGACCAGAAACCCGGTGGCGAGCAGAAACCCGGCGGCGATCAGAAACCGGGTGGCGATCAGAAACCGGGCGGCGATCAGAAACCGGGCGGCGATCAGAAACCCGGCGGCGATCAGAAACCCGGCGGCGATCAGAAACCCGGCGGCGATCAGAAACCCGGC
>DASRYX010000775.1:0-4491 GCA_035686985.1 Planctomycetaceae bacterium
AATCGGGGCGATCCGGCGCAAATTTCGACGCACCAGAAACGACCCAACCCCTTTTTTCAAAGGGGTTGAGTGAGAATCTAGTAGCGGTGGAGGGACTCGAACCCACGACACACGGCTTATGAAGCCGTTGCTCTAACCGACTGAGCTACACCGCCGCAAGGTCTTGCTGCATCAGGGTTTATCTGATGGCAAGCGATGAGGACGAACCGGCTGCGCGGCCGTCACCCGGTGAGAGTTTAACCGATCGGGACGGACGGCGAAACCGAACGCGGATTTTGAAGCGGCCCGCTGGTTCAGACTCGGCCGGCCGGAAGTTCACCGGAGTGGTCGCGGTTCGCACCGGGGCTTCCTCCCGTTGGTCGTCCAGCCCCGGCCACCCGCTATCAATCACGGGCGCAGTTGCGGGATGCCGATGGAACGGCCGAACGCAATCGCGAGATCTTCCGGGCGTAGGCCAAAGGTGACTTCGAGCGCCTCCTGCCAGGTGTAGCCTTCTTTGATTGCGGTGATCATCGCGCGGTACGCATTCGCATCGGTGCTGATGAGGAACTGCGTCAGCACCGCGGCGGCGCCGTATTGCCAGCTTTCAATCCGGCCTTCATCGTCCAGAAAGTTGCCGCCGAGACTTCCCTGCATGCGCAGAATCGGCAGCGCTTCGGAAAAGCGGCCCTGCACATGGTCGCTTTGCGGGACCACCACCTGTGAAATCCATTCGGCGAGGCCTTCGTTCATCCACGGCGGAATGCGGCCGCTTGAACGGATGCGGTGCAGAAATCCGTGCGAGGTTTCATGCACGAGGACCGACGCAAAGAAGACCGGGTCATTCCCGCGGTAGACCGACGTGAGGACTTTGCCGTCGGAGAAATTGTGGTTTAGCCCCGCCACGCCCTGCGTCTGCGGGTTGTCCATGAATTCCGCTTCGAACTGCACGAAATGTTCGCGGTTGAGGAAACAGAACACCGGGCATTTGCCGACCCAGATGTTGGTCTCTTTCGGAATGCTGAAGAGCGTGCAGAGTTGCTGATACATCGAATCGAGATTGGCGATGTAGCCGCCGATCTGCGCGAACGGCATGTCGGTGTAGACGATGAAATACTGCGTTTCCTGCCGGACGAATTTCTGTGTCGGAAACGCCTTCTGAACTTTGTCGGCGAGCTCATCGAAGTGCTTGATTGCGGCGGTTTGCTCTTCGGTGGTGGCCGGTTTCCATAACGAATGTCGACGGTTCGCCAGGCGCTCTTCCGCGACGGTGTCGCGCTTCTGGCGATCGAGCAGGACCCACGCTTTGGTGGTGGGATCCGCGACGACGTCGTAATCCCCGCCGTCTTTCACCCGGATTTCGGACAAGGTGTTGGGAGCGAGCTTCGCCGGTTGTCCTTTGCCCGGTTTGAAAGTCAGCCCGCGGAAGGAGGTCGCCTCCTTCGCGCGCTGCACATCGACGAGCTCCATATCGCTGTAGACTTTGCCGGAGAGGAGCCGCAGCTCAAGGACATCCCCTTTCTTGAGCGGTCCGTCTTCGGTCAGCGCGGGAACATAATCGCGCTCAAATTTCAGGATCGATCGTGCAACCGACTTCACACCGTTGATCCGCGGCGGCGCTGCGGTGAGGTTCGTGGTCGTCGCAACCGTGATCAGCAGCGCCCACAGCACGGTGAAACCTTGCATGGCGAATCTTTCAAAATGAGGCGCTCACATCCGGTCCCCTCTCCCTGAGCAACATTTTGCATGTGAGCACTTAACTTCAGTTGCAGACGGTTATTTCGTGTGCCACTGGCTCTGCCAGTGCCGTTCGTCACAACGATTTGCATTCAAAAGACACTGGCGGAGCCAGTGGCACACTCAACTTGCGACTTAACTTTCCTATGTTAAAGGCTTTCGATGTCCTCATGCAAAACGTTGCACTCCCCCGGGGAGAGGGGGGCCGGAGATGAGCGGCGCCGCGGGAGCTTCGCCCTCCCGTTGAACACTACATCCCGCGGATCGGTTGGTGACGGAATTGGAGCAGGGATTCGAGCGACGGTTTCGGTGAACCATCCGGCCGCAATAACCCGGCGTGCGGGAACTCGTGGCGTTCGCCATCGCTGAAATGGCACCAGTCGACCCCGGCGACCGCAGGCTTGGCCAGCAGCAATGGCAAGAAGCGCTCGATCCACTCGGCCTGTTGTTTCTCGGAGGGCGTCACGCGCGGATCGACTTCGAGTTCCGTGACGCCCCGGTCGTCATGCGTCGTGGCCGACGGCAGGGCGAGCGTCAGGAACAACGGGATGCCGAGCAGACTCCACTGATCGATCATGCGCGAGAATTCGAGCAGGTCGCGGTTCAAGGTTCCGCGCGGCAGATACCCGACGGCGATTTCCAGGTTGATGCCCGCCAGTCCGACACACGAACGCAACAACGCATCGACCAGTTGCAGCGGAGACAACCGATGCTGTCCGCGGGCCTGATACTCGCCCCACGGTTGATCGACCCGGACCACCAGCTGGGCTTCTTCATCCACCTGCCGGGCGACTTCCAGCACGCGCGCGACGAGTCCGAGCCGCGTTTCTTCGTTGAGCGTGAGTGCGCCACCGGTGTTGAAGCGGGCCGCGACTTCCCACCACCGGATTTTGCCGATGTAACGGGCCATCGCCGTTTCGACGAAATCGCACACAAAGCTTTGCAGATTGAACAGATCGTTTTCCCACCGCGACAGCCAGGCGGGCAAACCGTTCGGTCCGAGGTCGACGAGCGGTCCCCCGCGGATCATGAGCTTCTGCTGTTCGGCCCACGCAATGTGTTCATCGACGCGGCTCCAGTCCTGCTCGCCGTCGCTGCGCTCGATTTCATTCCAGCGGATAGGGACCGAGACCGCGCTGAAGGCGGCGGTGAAGAGTTCAGTTTGCGGAGCGGGCAACTCGCCTTGTGCGCCGCAGCCGAGCAACGTCGCCAGATGCGGGTAGCGCTGTTGCCGTCCGGCGAGCGCCTGCCGCGCGTAGGCGGTGCTGAGGATCTGTGCGGCCTGGCAGGTGTGCACCAGCGATTGCTGCGCCAGTTCACTCGCGGCGACGGGATCATCCTGGCTGGAAGCGGCACGGCCAAACAGCCGATGGGCCGTCGCAACCGCCGGGGCATACTCCGCCGGCAGAATCATTCCCGCCAGTTCCCACGCCCCGGCCTGATTGCGGACCTGCACGAGTTTGCCGCGGGCCAACTCCACCGCGAGGACATACGGCGCGTCGCGCTCCGGCAACGACGCCGTATTCAACACCTGCGTTCCAATGCCGGGGACGTCCCACGGGACATGAAACTTGCAGCTTTCGCCGCTGTTTCGGCGGCAGGCGATCACGTTGTCCGTGATTTCGATCTGTGTGGGATAGACGCGCCCGTCCATTCCCGAAAGATAACCGCGCTGCAGGGCGCTCGCATCGATCGTGCCGGCAGCCGGAAACACCGCGAAGCGGATCAGCCCCATGCGTGTCCCCGTCAGAGCGTCTCGGACGTCTGCCGTCAAAGGTGTGTTTGGTTTCGCGAACGCACGGTGCGTCGCGATCGTTCCCGCACGGCACAAGGTCGGTCGCTCACAGAGTGTCGCGCGGGATCGAGGAATTATTCGATAAAGTGTAGTCCGCGGCTAGGGCGCTGTTCAAGAAGAGCCTCGATTGCTAGGCTGCGCAGGAAGCCCAGGGTTTTTTAACCCTGGGTCATTTTCAGGTGAGGAACATGCCCGCATCCGCCGTTCTCCTGCAGAGTGATCTCCCCGGGATTCCCGTCCGTCGGGGCAAAGTTCGCGACGTTTACGACTTCGGCGATCGCCTGTTGTTCGTCGCCACCGATCGAATCAGCGCATTCGATTGGATTCTCCCCACCGGCATTCCCGACAAAGGCCGCGTGTTGACGCAGATCAGCCGCTTCTGGTTTGCCCGGCTCGGGGTGCCGCACCATCTGCTGGAAGCCGATCTCGATTCGCTGTCGCTACCCGCGGGAACCGATCTCGAAGCGCTGCGCGGGCGGAGTCTCGTCGTCCGCAAGACCTCCGTCTACCCGGTGGAATGCGTGGTCCGCGGGTATCTCGTCGGCTCTGGCTGGAAGGAATACAAGCAGTCGCGCAGCGTGTGCGGTATCCCGTTGCGAGAAGGTCTTGTTGAAGCGTCGAAGCTCGATGAGCCGATCTTCACCCCGGCGACGAAAGCTGAATCGGGTCACGACGAAAACATTTCCTTCGAGCGGATGGCGGAGATCATCGGGCAGGAAGCCGCGGTCCGCTTGCGGGCGCAGTCGCTGCAGATCTATGCCCACGCTGCAGAGTATGCCGCGACGCGCGGGTTGCTGCTCGCGGATACGAAGTTCGAGTTTGGCGGCGTCGACGGTGACATTCTGCTGATCGATGAGGTGCTCACGCCGGACAGTTCGCGGTTCTGGCCCGCGGACCAGTATCAGCCGGGCCGCAATCCGCCGTCGTTCGACAAGCAGTTCGTGCGCGACTGGCTGGAAACCACGGGGTGGGACAAGAAC
>DASRYX010000776.1:0-3134 GCA_035686985.1 Planctomycetaceae bacterium
GAGCAACGTGCAGCCGCTGCTGAAAACGGTCACCTTCGACATCGTTCCCTACCACGAGGTGACGCCCGGGCATTTCGAGATTGAACGGCCGGGCTCACCGTATCACGCGCTGCTGCGCGATGACGTCTTGTGGATGGGCAACGACCCCGACATGCTGCGGCGGTTCTCTACGAAACCAAAAGCGATCATCGGCGATCTCACCCGCGAGTTTGACCTGGCGCTCGCCTGGGATCTCCGTCAAGTTCCGACAGAGAAGCGTCGCGCCTGGGCCGACCAGATGCGGCTGGTGATGGAACCCTTGCTGCAGCGACGGGATGACGAACCGGCGGAAGCGCATGGCTGGCGCGCGCGAGCCGGCCGCGCGGCGTTGGGAGTCGTCACCGAAGGGCTGACGCGGCTGGATCGCGTGGTGATCGGCGTGAAGATCAACACGCTGCGCCGCCGCGCGGAAGTGCAGGTACGACTCGAAGGCGATCTTGCCGCCGCGGGTCAGGCGTCCTGGCTGGTGTGGCCGGCACGACGGACACCGTGGGTGCGACTCGATACCCCGGACGCGTATGCCTTTGGCTCGGTGCAGATCCCGTGGTCGCGTGACACCACTTCACAGCAGCCCGATCGCAACGCTCCGGCGGAACTCGCCTGGCAGGTGTTCGGCGATCCTTACAGTGATCGCCACTCCGTAGTCGCACTGCGGGTCCCCGGTCTCGCGGAAGAATGTGCGGCCTGGCCCGCTGCAACGGGAGATACGTTCCGCGCGGGTGAAATGGTCTTTCGTCGTGTCGCCGACCTCCCGGTTCCGCACGGACTGCGTCGCTTCACCGGCTGGGATCCCGAATGCTGGTGCGGGGTGAAGAAGGATAATGTGTGGCTGGGATTCGGTGCGCCGGATGTCGCGTCGAAGGCGTTACAGAAAGCGCTCGCCACCGTCGAGGAACCGGCCCCCGTGACGTTGCGGCCGGTCGGAATGCAGGCCCGGATGTCCGCCCGGGATTTGGTTCCCTATCTGCAACTCTTCAGCCACGGCTGGGCCGACAGCGAACTGCAAAAAGGTGGGGACAACGTCAAGTTGCGCGTTGAACCGCATGCGAAGGGGATCAATCTGCACCTGCAGCTCGACGCCGGGTTACTGCGATTGATTGGTGCGTCCCTCGCGGAAGATCTCGCCGTCGAGCTGGAACACCTGATGGCGCAGTGATCGATGCTTCGCGTTTTGCAGACATCCAGAGTCGCGAGCGTGCCGATCCGCGAAGCGCAAGCGTGGTCCGTTCAGTCCGATTCCGCGTCGACCAGACCTTCGCTGCGTCGTTCGAAGACCAGCGGGTGATCGGATTGCGGATCAGCGACGCGAAGGGCGATGCGGCCATCGAGCACGTCGGTCAACAGATCGCCGCAGACTTCGGCCCGCCAGCCGGCGGTCAAGCGCGGCGGTTCGCCGTCCTGCTCACCGTAGACGTGCCAGCGCACGAGGTGTCGTAGGTCGGCGACCTTTCCCACGAGCGACATCGCGACATTCAGTTCGGCACACCGATTCGCGAGAGCGAGCCCCAGCAGCTGACCGACGACCTGCTCATCGTGCGATTTGTCGTCATCGAGCGACTTCGGCAACGTGGGCAACAGCGCGGGCGGCGTCGCCATCCCTTCAGCAATCGCCGCGAGCATCGCCGGCGCGGCCTTTTTGTACTCCGGTCGATTCAGATCCCGGCAAGCCAGTAGATCCGGCTCGGTGGTCGGCCGACGGCGAGCGATTTCCACCAGCAGATCGTCCCGCAGGATCTTTCGCACGGGGCGATTCTTCGCCGCCCCTTCGGCGTCGCGCCACTCATAGATCTTCTTGACCACCGCCAGCTCTTTTGCGGAGAGCCGCTGCAGTCCCGGCAGCCGCTGCCACGCCAGCGGGCCGCGCTCCGCGGTGACTTCATCGATCATCCGCTGCAGTTCGGATTCGACCCAGTGCAGCCGCTTTTGCGACTGCAACGAGCGGCGCTGCTTGTCCCAGATTTCGAGGACATGTCTCACGTCGTCGAGAGCATACGCAATCTGCTGTTCGGTGAGCGGGCGGCGACGCCAGTCGGTGCGGGTTTCACGACCGTGCGCGGTCCGTCCCAGCACGCGCTTCACCAGGGCTTCGTAGCCGAGCGGGAAGCTTCGGCTGCGCAAGCCTTCCGCGACTTGCACGTCCCAGAATTTTTTGCCGGGTGGACGCTCTGCAAACGCGAGGCAGTAGCGGACTTCTTCCCGTCCGCCGTGCACGACGACGGCGACGTCATCCCCCGCCATGATGTCCCACCAGCGGGAGAGATCGGTGACCTCGTACGGATCAACGAGGACGCAGCGCTCGCGGGTGGCCAGTTGAACCAGGCAGAGTTCGGGGCGGTAAGTGAATTCCGAGACAAACTCGGTATCAAACGCGACGGCACCCGCCTGCTGGATATGATCGCAGAGTTCGTCGAACGCGTGTTGGGTGGTGATCAGAGCTGTCGTCATGACCTGTCAACGAAGGACCGCCGCCGCGGCACTTCCATCATCCGGGCACAAGCCGTCCGGGACAGGTTCGGTCCATCCCGCTCCCGTCCGTTGTCGATCAGTCGGCCCGTCCTGATCGATATTCCGTGTCGCAGAACCGCATCGTCTCGCGCCGGACGCAGTCCCCGCAAGAGCAGCCCGCCGATTTTCCAGAATCAGCGGGCTGTCGGCAGGCACAATCACTTCACTGCGATCAATTCCACCAGGAAGTGCAGAGTGGAATTGGGGGGAATGACGCCGGGGATTCCGCGGGCGCCGTATCCCAGATTCGCCGGGATTTCCAGTTCCACCATCCCGCCTTCACCGACCAGCTGCATGCCTTCGGTCCAGCCGGGAATCACGCCGTTGAGCGGGAATTCGATCGGCTCGCCGCGCTTGTAGGAGCTGTCGAATTCCTTCTTATCGTCGAGCCAGCCCTTGTAGTGGACCTTCACGGTGTCGGTCGCTTTTGGCTTTTTGCCTTCCGCTTTGCGGAGAATGCGGTACTTCAGCCCTGACTTGGTGGCGGTGAATTCCTTCGGCGCGTCCTTGTCTTCGGCACCGGGTTGCACGGGGGCTTGAGCCATCACATTCATTCCAACGGGGAGAAAAGCCGCCGCGCACAACAGGAG
>DASRYX010000777.1:0-13257 GCA_035686985.1 Planctomycetaceae bacterium
GCGAGATCGACCAGCATCACGTGCTCGGCCCGCTCTTTTTCATCGGCGAGCAGTTCCTCTTCCAGCGCGTGGTCTTCGGCTTCCGTGAGACCGCGTTTACGCGTCCCGGCGAGCGGGCGGATCGTGACTTCGCCATCTTCGACGCGGACCATAATCTCCGGCGAGCTTCCGACGAGCGAGACCGCCGGCGTATTGAGCAGAAACATGAACGGACTCGGATTGACCACGCGGAGCGCACGATAGATATCCAGCGGCGTCGCCTTCGTTTCGATTTCCAGCCGCTGGCTGAGCACGACCTGGAAAATGTCACCCGCGCGGATGTATTCCTTCGACTTGGTGACGTTGCCCTCGTATTGTTCGCGCGACAGGTTCGACTTGAACTCACGCGTCGGCGGCGTGTTGATCGCGAGATCGGTGAGTTGCAGGCCATCGGTTGGCTCCGCGAGAGCCGCACAGAGTTCATCGACCCGTGCGCATGCGGAGTCATAAGCGGCTTTGGGATCTTTGCCTCGCACATCCGCGTGGGCGACGACGAGAATCGTCTTCCGCAGATGGTCGAAGATCACCATCCGGTCATACAGGGCAAACGACAGATCGGGCAGGTGGCGATCGTCCGCCGGGGCGTTAGGGAGATTTTCGACGTAGCGGACCGTGTCATAGCCAGCGTAGCCGACCGCTCCGCCGCAGAATCGCGGCAATCCCGGAATATGCGGGGCCCGGTGCGCCTCCACCAGCTTTTCCAACTCAGCGAGCGGATCGTCCGCGGTGAATTCTTCGACCTCCTTGCCGCGTTTCCGTCGGACTTTGGTCCCCGCGGCATCGAGCCAGAGAAATGGCTCGGCTCCCAGAAAGCTGTAACGGCCGATGCGTTCGCCGCCGACGACACTTTCAAACAGGAACGAGTCCTGCCGGTTGGGCAGCCGGGCGTAGGCGCTCACGGGGGTGAGGGTGTCGCTCACCAGTTGGCGGTACACCGGCACGAGATCATGACCGGACGCAAGTTGGGAAAACGTGTTCCAATCGGGGCAATGTGTCATGACTCAGTCAGCGGAGAGTTAGCGAAGGAATGTCAGTCGCCGGTGAGCACAGCCTTCCGACGTACCACTCACGGGCGGGACGGCCACTACTTTACCGTCGGTGAGACCGGACAACACTCCGGGAACACATGTTCGCCGGAGTTTTTGGCCCGCTCGGAACCGCGGTGACGGCCCTGATGCTCGCGTCGCGCCACATCCGCAAGGCCGTTCAGGATTTAGGATGCGCCCGCGTGATGGGACCTCGCTTGACTCACTGGGACCGACAGCTAGAATTCCAACCGGGACGCTGTGAAGGAGCCTTCATGGCGTGCGAGTTCTCCTCCGCGAAAGACGAACCGGTATGAAGAAGTGTGGCCGCTGCTCCAAGCCGGCGATGTTGCACATCACCGAGATTCGTCACGGTGAAGTCCAGGCGCTGCATCTCTGCGAGAGCTGCGCGAAGGAATATCTCAACGAATCCGAAGCCGGGGGGCCCCCGTCCGACGAAGATTTGAGCTCGGCCGAAGGTGCCGAAGCGCCGGAGTCGGGCGAGAGTGAAGACGACGACGAAAGCCCCGTTTGCCCGCACTGCGGCATCTCGTTCAAAGAGTTCCGCAAGCAGGGTCGGTTGGGATGCCCGCACGATTACACAGCGTTCCATGACGAGTTGATGCCGCTGCTGGAGAACATCCACGGCGAGACGCAGCATGTCGGCAAGGTGCCGAAGCGGGCGCCGAAAGCCAGCCAGCACCAGTTCCGGCTGATCCGGTTGCGAAACCGGTTGAAGGCCGCGGTCGACGAAGAGATGTACGAAGAAGCCGCTCGGTTGCGGGACGAAATTCAAAACCTGGAAGCCGAAGCCGGATCACCCGGCGCGGCTTCGCAGTGACCCCTGACTTGCAGTGGTTGTAATGGAAGGAGTCGGCTGTGGACTTGGACATCCTCACTCACACCAGTGGTGAATGGTTGCGCGCGACCGGTCCTGATTCCGACATCGTGATGTCCAGCCGGATCCGCCTGGCACGAAACCTCGCGGAATTCCCCTTCCCCAGCCGCGCGAGCGACTCCGTCCGCTCAGAAGTCGAACGGCTGCTGCGAGGCGAGATCGCAAAAAGTCCGGCGGGGAAGAAACTGCAATACCTGCAGATCGACGCCCTCGAAACTCTGGATCGGCAGTTTCTCGTCGAGCGGCAACTCATCAGCCGGGAACTGTCGGAGAACCACGGTCAGCGCGGCGTCGGCATTTCGCCCGAAGAAAACGTCAGCCTGATGGTCAACGAAGAAGACCATCTGCGAATGCAGGTCCTTCGCAGCGGGTTCGCCCTCGATGACTGCTGGCGCGATATCGACGCCATCGACGATGCCATCGAAAGCGCGGTGACCTATGCGTTCAGCGAGCAGTTGGGATATCTCACCGCGTGTCCGACGAATGTCGGCACCGGCATTCGCGTCAGCGTGCTGCTCCACCTGCCCGGCCTGGTGATGACGAAGGAAATCCAGAAGGTCTTCCAGGCGCTGCAGAAAATCGGTCTGGCTGTCCGCGGTCTTTATGGCGAAGGCAGCCAGGCGATGGGAGATTTCTATCAGATCTCCAATCAGGCGACCCTCGGCAAAAGCGAAGAGCAGATTATCAAGACAATCAAGGATGTCGTGCCGAATATCCTGGCGTATGAGCGCAAGGTGCGGTCGACTTTGGTGCAGGAAAACCGCCAGAATCTGCACGATCAGGTGAGCCGCGCGCTGGGAAACCTCAAGCACGCCCGGCAGATCAGCTCGGAAGAAACGATGCACCTGCTCTCTAGTGTCCGCATGGGCATCAACCTCGGTTTGATTCACGATCTGGAAATTCCCACGCTCAACGAGCTGTTCATCCACACACAGCCGGCGCACTTGCAGAAACTGCGGCATGAACGGATGGAAACTGCCGAGCGCAATGCCGCGCGAGCCGACTACATCCGTCAGCGTCTCACCGTCCCTCCCAGCGCAAACTGAGGCGATTCGCTGACGAATCGAAGCCGCGTTTTGCGTCTGGCGTTGACGTACCGCCGAAAAAGCCGTACTCAGAAGCATTCCAGAGTGAGAGTTCCCCGGCCGCGTCCGCCGGAACGTCGCATTCAGGAAGTCGCCCCCAACCAAGATGGACGAGACGGTCCGTTCTCGCTCGGCAGGAGCCGCCCCGTGACTCAGACTGGATCGTTGCTGGCGACCGGTACCAAGCCCAATCGTCCGCCGGAAGGGGTCCATCAGTCGAAGCAGAACCTGACCTGCGTCTGGCAGGGCCTGAATCGCCGACGCTGGAAAGAGATCGCCCGCGACCTGCCCCGGGATGCGAAATACTGGCCGAGACGGGCATCCATCGCTGCTATCAGCACGATGAACTCATTCTACGAGGCGTGCGAACATCAGCTCTATGGTGCGCGAATTGCCCGCACCACGGTTGAGCATCCGCCAATTTTCGTACTGGGACATTGGCGCAGCGGCACCACGCTGATGCACAATCTGCTGACGCTGGATCCACAGCTCACCTATCCAAACCTGTACCAGGTGATGTTCTCCGGGCACTTCCTCCTTACGGAAACGATGGGGGCGGCGCTGACCGGTTGGATGTTGCCCAAAACCCGGCCGATGGACAACGTTCCCGCGGGATGGAAGCACTCGCAGGAAGACGAAATCGCCCTGCTGTTGAGAACCGGGCTGTCGCCGTACGCGATGCTGGTGCATCAAGGCAAGCGGGAGCATTACCACCGATTCTTTGATCTCACCGAGTTGACCGCCGAAGAGCGCGACCGGTGGGTCCAAGAGTTTCAGTGGTTCATGAAAAAGTTGACGCTCCGGTCGAACAAACCGATCGTGCTGAAGAGCCCCACGCACACGTACCGGGTTCCGCTGCTGCTCGAACTCTATCCCAATGCGCGGTTCATCTACATCACCCGAAACCCATACGACGTCTACAACTCCACGATTCACCTGCGGAAGACGCTGTTCACGGAGAACGCGCTCAGCGAACCCTGCTTCGAGAATCTCGAAGAGGACACGTTCGTCACCTACGATCATTGCATCCGCCGGTACGAGGAGACGAAGTCGCTGATTCCTCCCGGCCAGTTGCATGAACTGCGGTTCGAGGACCTCGAGACTGACCCGCTTGGCGAGATGCACCGTGTCTACCAGGCGCTCAAGCTGCCCGGCTGGGATGCGATGATTCCCCGGCTGCGGGCGCAGATGCCCGAGCACACGGCTTATCAGAAGAACCGGTTCCAGCCCGACATCGAGACGATGCAGCGGGTTTACGACCGCTGGCGGTACGCCTTCGAGTGCTACGGCTACCCGCACCAGCTCTCCGGTGCGTCGGAACGCGTCGCCTGAACGCGACCGTTACCGCCGGCAAGTTTGAAGTAGGGTCCGCTGTGCGGACCATCTGAGCGACGCACCGAACCTGTAGTACTGCAGGCCGTTCAGGCGGCTCGTTTCCGCGCCGGGGGAGCGTCCGGCCGCGTCGCTGGCGCTTTCGACGCCACCTTCGTCGGCACTTGTGACCACCGCGGGACCGAGAATTGCATGCAGCACCGATGGCACCGGACCGTCATCATCAGGAATGACAGCAGGTGAGGCGTCGCACTCTGGCTGCGGTAGACATCGTGAGTTTTGCAGCGCGGACACTGCATGGTTTCGTCCTCAAAGCCCGAAGTTCAGGGAAGGAGCGCTCGTCGGCCCGAATGTGTAGCAGACAAACAGACTTGCGCAAAGACCGAGATGTCCGATTTTGCTCTCCGATACATCTCAGACAGTCACCCGCCATCCCGCTCAATGATGACGAAAACGTAATTTCCCGGTTCGTTTGGGCTCCCCCGTCCGCCGGGGCGAGATTTGACGGTGGTTCCACCAGCGGGTACGGTACTGTGTTCTGGTTCATCCACGTCACAGGGGTCTGCTCCCACAGGACGTCCGTCCGATGTCTCGGCATCGGGCCAGGAAGGCAAACAGGTTGATGTTTTACCGATTCGGCCACTTTATCGTTCGCAATTGGCCGATGTGGTTCGCCGGTTGGGTGGTCGCTGTGGTCGTCTCTGGGGTGTTTGCCCCGGATCGCGACTCGGTCATCACGACGGGCGAATTCTCCTTCATGCCGGAATCGAGTCCGAGCCGGCAGGCGGAACGGCTTTACGCCAAAGCGTTTCCCGATGAAGCCAATGCCAGTACGGTCGCCGTGATTGTCCGCCGGGCGGAGTCAGGCCAAAAGTTGAGCGACTCGGACCTTGAGTTTGTCGATGATGGTAATGACGCCGAAGAAAATGCGGACGCCAAGCCGGAACTCCGCGAGCGGCTGCTGAAAATCGCCCGGGAAAGCGGACTGATCGCCGCCGATGCGGAGGATGATTCCCGCTCAGTCGTTCGTACCTATCGCGATCGCACGATCGGCCAGTTCCTCGCCAGCGAGGACGGCCGAGCCACGCTCGCCGTGCTGGAATTAGATCGTGAGTTCATGGATGCGGCGAACTCCGAGATTGTCCGCCGGGTGGAACGGCTCGTCTTTGCCGATGAGGAGTTTCAGAAGTCGATCCCCCCGGGAGTCGAACTGTTTGTCAGCGGGACGGCGGTTGTCGGCCGTGACATGCTCAAAGCCGCCAAGGACAGTGCCAAGAAGACGGAACTCTACACCGTCGTGCTGGTGATCACCCTGCTGATTCTGATCTACCGGGCTCCGTTGCTGGCCCTGGTCCCGCTGATTACTGTCGCCGTCGCCGTTAAGCTGACCATCAATCTGCTTTGCATTCTGGCTCAGCACGGCTGGGTCGTCCTGTTCAGCGGCTTCGAGTCCTACGTCACCGTTCTGCTCTACGGTGCCGGGGTCGATTACTGCCTGTTCCTCATCGCCCGGTACAAGGAAGAGGCGGATCAGGGCATCCCGGTTCGTCAGGCGTTGATTGATGCACAGGGTTACGTCGGAGCGGCGATCGCGGCCAGTGCCGGTACGGTCATCTGCGGCATCGGCATGATGATCTTCGCCGAGTTCGGCAAGTTCCATGAAGCCGGGATCGCGATCACATTCGGTCTGGTGATTGTGCTCGCCGCGTGCTTGAGCTTCACCCCGGCCTTGCTGAGTCTCTTCGGCCGGTGGGTTTTCTGGCCAAAGATGACCGCCGAATCGGCGACAAAGAAACAGTTCGTCGAAAGCGATGTCATCGAGGGTGGCTGGCTGCAGAACCTGTGGGAACACGTCGGTGCCTGGATCGTCCGCCGGCCGTTGGGGATCTGGGTCGCGAGCATCGTGCTGATGTTGCCCTTCGCCGTCGTCGGCGCCTGGTTCTATACCGACCTGAGCTACGGCCTGCTGTCCGACCTGCCCAAGACCTCAACGAGTGTCGTCGGCACACGGATTGTCACCGAGCATTTTCCTGCGGGAGCAACCGGCCCGATCACCGTCCTGCTCAAGTCGCCGAAATTGGATTTCAGCGACGAAAACGACGAGGAAGCCGGCATCCCTGTCATTCAGGAATTGACCACCTCGCTGCAGGGACTCAAAGACGAACTGCAACTCGCGGACATCCGTAGCGTCTCACATCCGCTGGGTGGTGACCAAGACCTCGATTCCGCCGGAAATGCTGCCCGGCGGCGGGTCATGATGGACCGCGCGGTCGGCCATTACGTCGGAGCCGATGAAGAAAACGGTGTGCATGTCACGCGGCTCGTTCTGACCAGTCACGTCGATCCGTTCGCCCGCGACAGCATGAACCATCTCACTCGTCTGGAATCGGAAATTCGCCAGCGATTGCCCGAAGCGGTCCGTGCCTCGACGAATATCCTCACACTGGGACCAACCGCAAGCATTCGAGACCTGAAATCGGTGACCGACCGGGACCAGATCCGCATCGATCTGCTGGTCATCGGCGGCGTCTTTGCGATCCTTGTCGTCCTGCTGCGACAACCGGCGATCTGTGCGTATCTGATCGTAACAGTCCTGTTCAGCTACCTCGCCACGCTGGGGGTGACGTATCTCTCCTTCTGGTATTGGGACGGGGCGGACTTCGCCGGTCTCGACTGGAAGGTCCCCATGTTCCTGTTCACGATCCTGATCGCCGTCGGGGAAGACTACAACATCTTCCTGATGACGCGGATCGAGGAAGAACAGCGACGGTTCGGCCCGGTGAAAGGCGTGATTCACGCTCTGTCACGAACCGGCCGGATCATTTCAAGCTGCGGGATTATTATGGCGGGAACATTCCTGTCCCTCACTGCCGGATCGCTCAAAGGGATGTCGCAACTGGGCTTCGCGCTGGCCTTCGGGGTGCTGCTCGACACGTTCGTAGTGCGGCCGATCCTCGTTCCAGCCTATCTTGTGCTGCTGAACAATGGCCGCTGGGGCCGCGTCGGACGCTGGCTGGGTGGAATGCCAGCTCAAGGGACAGAGCCGGCGGCGGTCGTCAGTGAAGACCTCAACACGACAGCACCGAGCGACGCCGATCTGCACGAGCCTGTGGACAGCCTGTCTTCCACAGGGCGCTGAGACGCGTTAACGCCGGAATCGGGAACCCCTCTGCATGGCCTCAGACCGTCATCAGGCACGCCGCTCGCGGCTGATTTCTGCCGTTAAAAAAGCTCAGCTCGACCTTCTCATCGTCTCGCATCCGCCGAACGTGACGTACCTCACGGGATTCACCGGGGATGCCAGCTGCCTGCTGATCGGGCCGAAAAAGACGGTCATGGTCAGCGACAGCCGGTTTGAAACACAGCTCGCGGACGAGTGTCCGGGGCTTTCGGTCGAGATCCGGACCGCCAAAACGCAGTCGGCGGATTTCCTTGCAGCGATCCTTAAAAAATCGGGATTTTCGCGGATCGGGTTCGAGTCGGCTTACACCACTGTCACGACCCGGGATGATCTGGCGGAGAAGACGGCGGGGGTGACGTTAACGCCCGCGGCCGGTCTCGTGGAAGAACTGCGGCAAGTCAAGGACAGCGAAGAGATTGCGGCAATCCGCAGTGCGATTTTCCTCGCGGAACGGGGTTACGCCGTCTTGCGATCATTATTGCTGCCAGAAATGACGGAACGCGAAGCTGCCCATGAACTTGAGCATGCCATGCGGCGGTTCGGCGCATTGCGGGCCGCCTTCGAGCCGATCATCGGCGTCGGGCCACAGTCGGCACTCCCGCATTATCGAGCTGGCTTACGCCAACTGGGTGAAGCCCCCTTTGTGCTGATCGACTGGGGTGCGGTCGAGCCCGGGGGCTATCACAGTGACTTGACGCGAGTCATTGCCACAAGTAAGATTCCGCCCAAACTTGATAAGCTGCATAGAGTTGTGATGAATGCTCGTCAGGCCGCGTTGGATGCAATTCGCCCCGGAGTGGCCTGTCAACAAGTCGATGCAGCCGCGCGGAAAGTGATCGAGGACGCTGGCTTCGGAAAGTATTTCGGACACGGTCTGGGACATGGGATCGGGTTGGAGATTCATGAATCCAGCCGGTTCAGTCCGCTGTCGAAAGACGTTCTGCAGCCGGGAATGGTGCTCACCGTCGAGCCCGGGATTTATCTCCCCGGTTTTGGCGGTGTGCGTCTGGAAGACGATATCCTCGTCACCCGCGACGGTTACGAAGTGATGTCGTCCGTGCCGTTGGAGTTGTGATTGATTTCAAGCCGAGCCTGAAGCGCAGTCGTCGCTGACGGTTCGATTTTTCATGGTGTCACCTATGCCTCCTCGTCCTACGCCTCCGCAACCGCCGGCCCGCGGTCCACGTCGTCCTGAACGGGAACCGGAAAAGGAATCCGCCATGCCCGAGTCGTCTGGTTCGGCGACACCGTTCGATCTCGACAAGCTGCAGCAACTCATCGAGATGATGGAAAAGCACGGCGTGACCGATGTCTCGCTCCGCCGTGGTAATGAGCAATGGAGACTCCGCCGCGGTACTCCCGGGACGATGGTTGCTGCCGCTCCGATGGGCTATGCACCGGCATACGCACCGGCCCCTGCTCCAGTTGCAGCACCAGCGGCTGCTCCCTCAGCCGCGCCGGCCGCTTCTGCTGCTGTGAAGGATGACGGCCTGCTCGTGATCAAGTCGCCGACAGTGGGCACGTTCTACAGCGCCCAAGCGCCGGAAGATCCGCCGTTCGTTACCGTCGGCGCCAAGGTCGGCCCGCAATCGACCGTTTGTCTGATCGAAGCGATGAAGGTCTTCAATCCGATTACGGCCGATGTCTCCGGGACGATTGAAGCGATTCTGGCCAAGAACGGGGACGCCGTCGAATATGGCCAAGCGCTGTTCAAGGTCCGTCCGTAACACGGCCCGTCAGCAGTGACCGTTGCCGCACTCGACCGGCCGTCGGTTCATGTTCCTCCGAAAACGGTGAATTGAACGCAGCGTCCGCGCTGTCAGCGGTGATGTGTCAATTCTGCCTCGAGCAAAGATAAAGTGAAGCCGCGATGTTCCAACGCATTCTGATCGCCAACCGGGGCGAGATCGCCCTGCGGATCATGCGCGCGTGCCGTGAGATGGGCATCGAGACGGTCGCCGTCTGCAGCGAAGCCGATCGCGGCGCGGACTACCTCCGCATGGCGAACGCGGCCTACTGCATCGGCCCCGCGCAGGCCAGTCAAAGCTATCTGCTGATCAAGAACATCATCAGCACCGCCGAGATCGGCAACGTGCAGGCGATCCACCCGGGCTACGGCTTCCTTTCGGAGAACGAGCACTTCGCGGAAGTCTGCCGCAGCTGCAACATCACGTTCATTGGTCCCAGTCCCGAGGCAATGGCCGCACTCGGCGATAAGGTCACGGCGAAGTCGATCGCTCAAGCCGCTCAGGTGAATCTGGTCCCGGGCAGCGATGGGCTGATCAATAACGAGGAAGAAGCTCTCGCGATTGCTCAGAAAATCGGTTACCCGGTACTGATCAAGGCGACGGCCGGTGGCGGGGGCAAAGGGATGCGCGTCGCCCGCAACGACATCTCGCTCAAAGCCGGTCTTAAAGCCGCGGCGATGGAAGCCGAAAAGGCGTTCAACAACGCCGGTGTGTATCTCGAAAAGTACGTTGAGAACCCGCGCCACGTCGAGGTGCAGATCATCGCCGACACGCACGGCGAAGTGCTGCACTTGTGGGAGCGAGACTGCTCCACGCAGCGCCGGCATCAGAAGCTGATTGAAGAATCGCCCGCCCCGAACCTGCCTCAATCTGTGCGGGAGGATATCTGCAAGGCTGCCGTGCGCCTCATCAAGGCCGCGAACTATACCAACGCAGGCACGGTCGAGTTCATCGTCGACCAGAACAACCAGTTCTATTTCATCGAAGTGAATGCCCGCATCCAGGTGGAACACCCGGTGACGGAACTGGTCACCGGGACCGACCTGATCCAACAGCAGATTCGTGTCGCCGCGGGTGAGGCGCTGCCGTGGAAGCAGCGCAACATTCCGTGTAACGGGTCCGCGATCGAAGTCCGCATCAATGCCGAAGACCCGGACAACGATTTTCGCGGTTCGCCCGGCAAGATCACAAAACTGCGAGTGCCGGGTGGTCTCGGCGTGCGGTTTGACTCGCATGTTCACGAAGGCTACGTCATCCCGCCCTACTATGATTCCATGATCGGCAAGCTGATCGTCCATCGCCCGACGCGAGTCGAAGCGATCGCCTGCATGCGGCGCTGCCTCGACGAGTTCGTCCTGGAAGGGGTGAAAACCACGATTCCCCTCCTGAAGAAAATCCTGAATCATTCGGCGTTTGTGGAAGGCCGGATGCATACTACGTTCGTCGAGCAGCACCTCACGAGCAAAACTTCGTAGAATCGCGGTTGTGCAGATGGATTCGGCCCCGATGTTGGGCCGCCAAGTCGCATCCGGGATTGTGTCAGAGTCAGCAAGGAACGGTCATGAAAGTCGGCATTCTGACGGGCGGCGGAGACTGCCCGGGATTGAACGCGGTCATCCGCGGTGTGGTTCGGACGGTGAGCAACGGCGGCGGCGAAGTCGTTGGCCTGTTGCGGGGATGGCGCGGCGCGATCGAAGGGCTCACCACGCCGCTGACGGTCGCCAACACGGAAGAGATCCTGTGGGAAGGGGGCACGATCCTCGGCAGTTCCCGCACCAATCCGTATAAGAAGGCGGAAGACGTACAGACCTTGCTCGCCACCTACAAGCGGCTGGGATTGGATGCGCTCATCGCGATCGGCGGCGATGACACGCTGGGCGTCGCGAACCGCCTCTACAACGATCACAAGCTCAACACCGTCGGCTGTCCGAAAACGATCGACAACGATCTGAGCTGCACCGACGTGACGTTCGGATTCGATACCTCGCTCAACATTGTCGCTGAGGCGATTGACCGCCTGCGCACGACCGCGAAGTCTCACCGCCGCATCATTGTGGTGGAAACGATGGGCCGGCACGCAGGGTGGATCGCGCTCGAATCCGGGATGGCTGGTGGAGCCGATTACATTCTCGTGCCGGAAGTTCCCGCCGATCTGAAAAAGATGTGCGAAGTGCTGAAGCAGCGTCGCGAAGACGGCAAGAACTACGGCATTGTCGTGGTCAGTGAAGGAGCCGTGCTCGCCGAGCAGGAAGGGTTTGTCACCCAGAACGCGAAGATCGATGATTTCGGTCACGTTTCTCTCGGCGGCTTAGGCCAACTGGTCGCCGACATCATCGAGAAGAACACCGGCATCGAAACCCGTTTCGTGGTGCTCGGGCATCTGCAGCGCGGCGGAGCCCCGAGCGCGTATGACCGCGTGCTGGGAACGCGGCTGGGCGTGGGAGCCGGTCGACTCGTGCTGCAGAAGAAGTTCGGCCGCATGGTCGCGCTGCAGGGCACGAACATCGTGGACGTCGCCTTGCAGGACGCGGTCGGCAAGCTGAAAACGGTCTCCCCCGAGTTTTACCAGGACGCCGCCGAGTTCTTCACCTGATCCGGAACGGCCCGCAGATTCTCATATTCGACCCGGCGACAGCGATGTCAGCCGGGTCGTTTCGCTGGTAGTCGAGTCGCGCAACCCCTGTTGCGGGAAGTCGGGTTTTCTGCTATCAGCCGCCCACACCGGCTTGCCGGGCACAGCGATTGTGCGCCGTCACGGCGTTGTCTCCCGATCCCTTCCTATCGCCACACGTAATCATGATGTCGTGTTTGCTGTTGCGGCAACTTCGACAGGATCACGCTGCGCACCGAGACCATGCGCGTCGTCGACACAAGGATCTCCGATGACCTGGTCGTGGTTCCATCGCCTGCTGTCTCGAAGGGGGCGCCCCTTCACAGCGTCGCGATTCCGGACGCCACGCCGCCCGTCGTCCCTCCCGGCGATGATCGAACTCCTCGAACCACGGCAGCTGCCGGCCGCGCCCGCGGTGAGCCCTACTCTCAGCGCTGCCGACGACGGCGTGGTCACCCTCGCCGTGAGCACCGGCGAATGGCAGGCGACCCGGTTTGATGGCAGCCAGTTCGTCGCCGAGTCGTTGACCACCTGGAGCAGCATCCCGGAAGACATTGTCACCGTGCAGGGTGATCTGTGGGCGACCGGCCAGAAACAGCTGGTTCACTTTGAACCCGCAACAGGGCTTTTCCAGGCGGAGTGGATTTCCGGGTCGGCCAACTCACAGGGAACTGTCGCCGGATGGATGTCCGGCATGGACCTGCAGTTCCTGACGGCGCGCGATCTCGACCACAACGGATTCGACGATCTGATCGCGATGGATCGCCACACCGGGAACTGGGCGCTTTCGACCTTTCACGCCGGGAACCAGTCGGACAGCCGGTTTGTCGGCACCTGGCGAGCGGACGTGAACTGGCAGCACGTCCAGTTTGCCGATCTCAATGCCGACGGTTGGGATGACGTCGTCGGCTACAACCCCGGCGACCGGACCTGGAATGCACTGCTGGGAGGATCATCCAGTTTTACCCCGGTCACCTTCACGGATTCGACGCCGGCCGCCAACATCGTCGATGTGCGTCTCGCCGACTTCGATAGTCGCGCCGGGACCGACATCCTGTACCGCAACACCACCAGTGGAAACTGGACGGCGATTTCGCTGGTGAGCGGGCAGTTTCAGGCCCGGACGGTTGGAACCTGGAGTACCAGCGGAACGTGGACCGATGTGCTCGCGGTCGACTTCTGGGGGCTTGGTCGTGAAGCGATTGTGGGCCGGAACGTTCAGTCGAATCAGTGGCAGATGACGTGGTCCGTCGGCAGCGGCATGACTACCGCCCCCATCAGTATCTGGGGAACCGGCAGCTATGCCGATGCGTTCATTGCGGACCTGAATCGTGACGG
>DASRYX010000778.1:0-11595 GCA_035686985.1 Planctomycetaceae bacterium
TGTGATTCCGATGGCTGCGCGAAAAGTATTCGGCGTCGGCTAACTCGATGGGAAACATCTCAACGGGGTGCGCCGTCCGGAATTCACACAACGTCTGATTCGGCCCCGTCGGATGGCTTAACAGTGCCGTACCGCGCGGAATGGTGAATCCATTGGCGAGCGACCCCTCCCGCGGATCGGGATGGAACTGGGCGATGGCCATGGCGGGCATCGTCGACAGAAAATGCGGGTAGACCACATCCAGCAGATGTTGCGTGAATCGCGGAAACTCGGCTTCGAGTTTGAGTTGAACCCGGGCCGCCAGAAAGGCGAACCCTTCCAACAACCGCTCGACATACGGGTCCGCACACTGGAAGCGATCGAGTCCTAGGCGGCCGGCGATCTTGGGGAAATCACGGGCAAACTCGCCCCCCATGCCTCGCAAGTGCCGCAACTCGCTGTTGTAAAGTTCGAGCAGTCGCGATTCCATCACGCGGCCCTCGCTGCGAGTTCCTGAATCACCGCCGCTGACGTTTCGCGATCGATCTGGACCCGGAACGACAACGGAATCGGCGCGACCATCAGTTCCGCAGAGATCTCAATGAGTGTCTGGTTCGCGGTCGCACCTGAACCCATGGGGCAGATGCGAACGCGGATACTGTCTTCCCGCAGACGGGGCTCGAACCGTGCCAGGGCCTGTTCACAGGCGCGTTCCCACCGGCGTTGCGGGACGGCGGCCGCGGCTGTCCCACAGACTTCGGGCACACCGAAATTCAGCGTCGAGCGGGCGATCTCACTCCAGGGCGAGCCGTCGCCGAAGGCATCAAGGCTGGTGGTATTCAGCAGCCACTGGATGTCGTGCAAGATCGACTGGCGATATTCCTGCCAACTGCAGACCAGCGCCCCCGGCGCCTCGGCCTGTTCACGCGGACGGTCATCCCGCAGCCGATCCAGCAGCGAGAGCGGAAATCCCTCGGAGTCACGGAACGCGCTCAGCATGCTTTCCATTTCCACGAGAGATGAACAACGACAACCACGCATCGCCTTACATCGACGTGAAACGGAACTCCCGATCAGAACATGCCCTTCCCACGAAAAAATCGAACCTGTTGCCGGTCAACCCTTCCAACTGGTGAAGTTGTAAGGGTGGCCGACAACAGGTTCGGTGATCATCACGAATGACTCTGCCGATTACGCCGCGGCGTTGGTCGTGACGTTGAAGCTCATTTCCTTGGTGCCACCCTTCTTTGCGCCGTCGTCACCCTGTTCCTGGTAGACGAAGTTCACTTTCTCAAAAGAGAACGCAATGTTTTCCATCACGGTTTCAGATCCCGTGCTGGAGCTGGTCGAAACCGACGTGACGAACACCTTTTCGAGGTTGATCACCACATATTCCACCGGCTTTCCGCCCCCGGCTTTGCGGATGGTGAGTTTTCCGGTCGGGATGTGTTTACCGGTGATGCAAGACTTCAGTAGGGCGTGCGACGCCGCATCGACCTTCTTCGTGACGTTGAGAGCCTGCACATTCGCACGGCCTTCCGCACCGCCGAAGCCGTGACTGAAGTTGCCGCTCTGGCTGACACCCCACGAGAAGCTGTTGATATCGATCTCGTTGGCGTGACCCAGCGAGTCGCGGGCTTCGCCTTGAATACCATCGAGCTTGAGAAACATATCGACTGCCATGATTCACCTGTCTGGGCAAAATAGATTGTTCGAAGGAAGGCTGTGTGCGACGGCCGGCTCGGCGTGCGTTGTACAGAGCGCTTTACTAACTCGCACGGCTCACAGAGCCGTGGCACACAGACACGAGAGCTATGGAACCAACAACAGCGATTATTCTCCGCCCGGCAACCGTGAGGTCAGCCGGAGCGACACCGTCAGGCCTTCGAGCTGATAATGCGGCCGCAGGAAGAACTTCGAGTTGTAATAGCCGGGGTTGCCGGGAACGTCTTCGACAACGACGCGGGCTTCGGCGAGCGGCTTGCGGGCCTTCACCTCTTCGCCCGAATGAGCCGGATCACCATCGACGTAGTTGAGGATCCAGTCCTGCAGCCACAGTTCCATCGCCGCGCGGTCTTTGAACGAACCGACTTTGTCGCGGACGATGCACTTCAGATAGTGCGCGAAGCGGCAGGTGGCGAACAGGTACGGCAGCCGGGCACCGAGGTTCGCGTTCGCCGTCGCGTCGGGATTGTCATATTCCGGCGGCTGATGCAGCGACTGCGCGCCGAGGAACGCGGCGAAGTCGGAATTCTTTTTGTAGATCAGCGGCAGAAAGCCGTTCTTCGAGAGTTCGGCTTCACGACGATCGCTGATGGCGATTTCGGTCGGGCACTTCAGGTCAACGCCGCCGTCATCGGTCGGGAAGACATGGACCGGCAGGCCTTCGACCGCCCCGCCCGACTCGATGCCGCGGATGCGTGAGCACCAGCCGTAGATCTTGAAGGAGCGGGTAATGTTCGCGCCCATCGCATAGGCCGAGTTCGCCCAGGTGAACTTGCGATGATCGGCACCGGCGGTGTCTTCTTCGAAGTCGAAGGCGTCGACCGGATTCGATTTCGCGCCGTACGGCTGACGGGCCAGAAACCGCGGCATCGTCAGCGCGACATAGCGGGCATCGTCACTTTCACGCAGGCTGCGCCATCCGGCGTATTCCACCGTCTGGAAGATTTTCGTGAGATCGCGCGGGTTCGACAGTTCCTGCCACGAATCCATCTGCATCAGCGCGGGATCGGCGCCGGCGATGAAGGGCAGGTGGCTGGCAGCGCCGATGCGGGACAGTTCACCCAGCAGTTCGATGTCCGGCGGGCTGTGATCGAAGTGATAGTCACCGATGAGGCAGCCATACGGCTCGCCGCCGAACTGGCCGTACTCTTCTTCATAGATCTTCTTGAAGATCGGGCTCTGATCCCACGTCGTCCCTTTGAATTTCTTCAGGGTCTTGTGCAGATCCGTTTTGGAAATATTCAGCACGCGGATCTTGAGCATCTCGTCGGATTCGGTGTGGCTGACGAGATACTGCAGGCCGCGCCAGGCCCCTTCGAGCTTCTGATAGTTTTCGTGATGGATGATGGCGTTGATCTGTTCGGTCAGCTTCGCGTCGATCTCGGCGATCAGCCCTTCGATCGTCCGCACGGCGTCCGACGAGATGACCGACTCATCTTCGAGAGCACGCTGGGCGAGACAGGCAATCGCCTGCTCGACGGTGTCCCGGGCGTGTGAAGAACGGAGCTTGAAATCCTGCTCGACCCGCAGGGAAAACGCTTCGGCAGAGGCCGGCATGACGCCCGGTTCCGCCAGGACAGTGGTGCTCATCGGATAGCCCTTGTGAGTTCAGAGTGAGAGTACGTTTTGGTTCGAGTGGCTTGGTCGGCGCGCATCAGCCATGGGATCGAGCAGTGATACTAGTTCGCAGAGGGATCCGCGGCCGGTGCCGCCGGCTTCGGCGTGGCCAGCATTTCCAGCAGCGGACGGTTGCCGAGCGCCTGGCTGATCAGTTCTTCGGCGTCGGATTTGCCATCCATATACGTCAGCAGGTTGGCCAACTTCTGCCGGGCTTCGAGCAGCTTATTTAACGGTTCGACTTTCTTCGCTACGGCGGCGGGCGAAAAGTCGTCCATGCTCTCAAACGTCAGGTCGATGCTCAGCTCGCCTTCGCCGGTCAAGGTGTTCGGAACCCGGCCCGTGACGCGCGGCTTCATCGAACGGAGGCGTTCATCGAAGTTATCGCCATCGATCTCCAGCAGCTTGCGCTCGGTGACCGGCGGCAGCACTTCGGCGGGTTGCCCGGAGAGGTCCGCCAGCACGCCCATCACGAACGGCAGCTGCACGGTCTTCTGTGAGCCGTAGACTTCGACGTCGTACTCAATCTGGACGCGTGGCGCGCGATTGCGGGACAAAAATTTCTGGCTGCTTTCCGGCACAAGACACCTCAATTCTCAGGAAGGGGACGGGGGTTGGACGGACGTTGAATCGGGGCCGTTCAGGATCGCTCAGCGACGGGCTATCGAGCTTCTCCCTGCAGGCGTTGGGCCTGGGTGAGCACGTCGGGGCCAAGCTCCTGCAGGATTTCCAGGAAGGTCATCGGCACGAGACGTTTGGCTCGCGCGAGCAGCAGTGGAATCGGGCTGGACGGTTCGTACTGGGCGAAGTAACCACACAATCGATCGAGCGCGCTGGTGACATCATCACGGGACGCAATCTGCCAGTCCCGCGGTGAGACACCGACGGTCGAGGACTGCGACTCATCGGGTTGATCGAGCGACGCAGTCGTGACCATTGCCCTGGGCATACGGACAGGGGCGGAGTCTTGTGAGCCGGTTTCGATCACATCCGCGTGAGCGGGAGGAGCTTCTGCCGGCGCGAATTTCTCGAGACGAATTCCCCTTCGTTCCAGTCGATCGGCGAGGACACTCTGCGGCATTTTCAAAATCCTGATCAGAGGCGCGAATTCCACGGATTTCGCCACACCGATGCGATCACAGAGCACCTGATCGAGACGACTCACCGCCACCATTGCATTGCGCAACAATGTCGCAGAAGTGATAAGCGGTTCGGTCGGACCGCCGGACAATGTGGCTTCGATCGTCTTGATGGAGTCGTGATCGCTGGCGTTCGCCTCAGCGACCTTGATCAGATCTCCCAGGGTCACCGTGCCTAATCCCCGCACATCGGTGAGCGGGACCATCCGCAATCGTTCGAGGATCCGACGAGCATCGGTCAAGCGAGTCAATGTGTTGACGCGCACTGTCGGATCGAACTCGTCTTCGGCATCGAGCTGCGGGTGGACTGTGTCCCATTCGCATCGCAACCAGGTGGCGAGCATCTCCAGACACTCGGTGAAGCCCGCGAGACCTTCTGACTCAATCACCGACTCGGCCAGATACACACCGATGCGGAGATCGTGCGTCCGTTGCAGGAGTTCCGTCGCCAGCTTGCGGACCGCGGCCCATTGCGGCGGCTCGGCATCAATCACCGTCTGTCCGAATTGCTGCTCTTCGCGCCCACTGGCCGCACGCTCCATCGCGATGAAGAGGGCATCATATTCCAGTGAGGGACCACTGGGATGGTCTGTCCCCAGCGACTCCAACCACGTCGGAATCGATGGTGATGTGATGGTCGACATGAAACGCATTCCTGGAGCGATCGATGCGATAGTCTCTTTGAAGAATGGTTATTGAACCCACCAGGTTCGCAGCAGGCCGATCCACGTCAGCGTCAACGCCGCGGTCGCCAACCACCCGGCCCGACACAGTGCGCGATGAAGCGCCTCGCGATGCAGCGCCTGCGGGAACCAGTCCAATTCTTCCTGTCCGTGATCCTGCAACTGCCAGACGGCTTCGACAAATCCACGCTGCTGAGGCTGACTGCCGCTGGCGCAGAAGTAACAACCGGCGATGTACTGCCCCGTGTCCTCAGTGGCCAACGCTCCGGTGAGGAGCTCACTGAGCGATTGCCGGATCCCGGTGCGCAGATCACACAGCAGGCGATAGAGCATGGTGTTCCCGGCGCTGCTCAGCGAAGTTTCCTTTTGCAGCAGGGCATAGAGGCAATCTTCGACTTCACCGCAAGCATTGATCGCCAGGGCTTCCATCTGCGAACGTGTCGCCGGGCTGCCGACTTCGACCGCCTGTCCCAGCGTCTGTTGTTGCAGGGTCTGCGGACCGACGCGCCGCATGAACTCGACAAACCCCGGATGATTTTCCAGCCCCGAGATCAGCACGGTGACCGGGGCGTTGATCTGCAATTCCTGCTGCAGGATTTCCAAGTCACGGCGAATGGCCTGTTGAAGTTCCGGGAGGCGTTCGGGGTTCCCCAACAGCGCGGCAACCGGGATCACAATGATCGTGCGGTTGATCGGACACAGTGGCCGTCGGGTGCTGCGAATCAGGTTCGCGAGTTGCTGCAGCTTCTGCTCGGCTACGGCAACTTCCGGCAACGACCACAACGGAATCTTTACGGTCTCCAGCGGGTTACGAATTAACGCCAGCGGCTTGGGGATGGTCTGCGTTGCCACCGGTGCCATCACGCCGACACCGGCTCCGCTTTCATCCCAACCGTTGTCAGCAAATTCGTGATCGTCGTTCTCAGGACGGTCTTCCCAACCCACGGCTTCCAAGGTCTGTGATAAGGAATCCGAATTCGCTTCTGCCACACTCTCTGAGCCAAGGCCAAATCGTTCGGGGCGAAATGCCACGGCATCAGGGGACCAGTTGCGAACCTTGTCCGCGAGCGCGGTTCGCGCGAGGGCCGTCACACCGATACCGCCAGCACTGACGCACACCCGGCTGGAATTCGCGAAGAAGGTCAATCCCCCCGACCCGGTAGGTTGGACGAAGCGATACTCACCCGACGCGCGGATCAGTTGTTCTTCGTCGTTACCGACACCGGCTCCCAGGATGAGATGAATCGGCAGCGCATCGGTCGGCAAGCCGTGATACCGCAACTCCCGCAAGCCTCTGTTCCACGCGCTGAACACGCTCCGATCCGCACGATCCTCTGCCAGCCAGGTCCGGATGGTGGAATAGGTCACGACGGCCAAACCGACGATCAGCGCGGCGAGCATGCCTCCGCGCGACCACGACATGTACGTCGCCCACGGAACATACTGCGGGTTCCACGCGTAACTGATCCAGACTCCGAACAGGACGATCACCAGCCCCGCCACCAGGCAACACGTCACCCGTGCCGCCGTCGACAGACGGCGCAGTCGGCAAGAGAGGCGGCGAAAGGTGGCGCTCAACGCATTCATCGAGACATCAACTCGTCGGGTGATCAAATCGAAAGGGAGATGGGGTCAGGTCAACCACAGGCGATAACAAACGAGATTCACGGCGAGCAGGAGCGCGGCGGCGGTCCACGCCCACACCGCCTGAACCGACGCCGTTAACGGTCGCGCTCCCTGCACGGCTCGCACCGCACCGCTCAACGGTCGCCGGTCTTCGCCAATGCGAATACTTAACTGCGTACGTCGCAGCCATTCAGCCACCGTGGGCGGCAAGCTGTGTCGCCGTGTCAGTTCCGCCGTGTGGACGGATTGACGGTAGAGTCCACGGAACCCGAGCACGACGCAGTCATGGTAAATCTGCAAGGCATCCCGTCGTTGCGTCTCCGCCGCTTGCGCGGCCTGGAGATAGAACCGCTCATGACAGTCGCGCGTCTGATACAGCGCGATCTCCAGCACGTTGTTGCTCCACCAGTCTTGCACGTTCCAGGGGGTATCGACCAACAGTTCGTCGAGCCAACTGACGAGCGCGTACTGTGCGAGGTCCCATTCGCGACTTGCTCCGGCAACGATCGATCCCTGTTCGAGACACGCCAGCAGTTGTTGCTGTTCTTCACGAGGATTCAATGCATCCCCGCGCTGGATGCGCTCCAGCAGCACCAGGCCCTGGCGGAACACGGGGTCAACGGCGGCAGCAAATCGCGGCGTCACTAACAACGACCCTTCACGAACACGGTCCGGTAGTCAGAATCTGTAGGGTGGGCTGTGCCCACCATCTCCCTGCCATTGTGGTGGGCACAGCCCACCCTACGTTTTCAATGACCTAGCGAGCTTACGGCCGATCGACGGCGAACAGCGCGAATCGCAACGTCACGGGCCGGCCGCGGTAACGAACCGTGATTTCCCTTGAACCTTCCAGATCCGTCCGGTTCACGATCAACGAGTCTTTGAACCGGATCGCCACGGTTTCGGTTTCGAGCACGTCGAGCCAGGCGGGGGAATCGCCGCGCGGGATCTCGTAGTACGACCAACCGGCCCGCGGGGGCAGCGCGCGAACGGTCCGGTTCAATGGCACCATTTCCAATCCAGCGGCGCGATGCGCAAACAGTTCGTTGACCTGACGAGCGCTGCCCAGCTTCCAGTCGAGATGACCGGGTGAGAGAAGTTCCTGCAACTCATTCGCCGACAACTCCGTGTTGTAGACTCCAACGAACCATTGCCAGTTCGATTGCCGCAGGGATGCGTCGAAGGTGAGCTGCATTCCCAGCCCCGCGCCGACGAATTCATGACGGCGATGTTCGTAGTCGCGAACGGCGGTCAGGCTGAGTTCAATCTGCCGCTGGAGCTGTCGAAAGACCGTTGCCAAGTCGTCGTGATTGTATTGAGGAAGATCACCCGTCCGGCGGGTGGGGGTCAGCAGGCCGAGACGCCCCGCAACGCGGCAGAGTTCGACAAAAACCGTGAACGGGTGCAATCCGCGTGAGAACGTCAACGCTCCCAGCACCGCCTGGGCTTCGTTCAGACAGCCCAGCAGCAGGATGCGTTCGAGATCGCCCGGTGTCTGCCCATCGAGATCGGTCCCGCGGCTGCTCAACTCGCGACTGAGAACCTCCGCCTTGCGTCCGATCGTGTCGTAGATCGCGCGGACGGTCCCACGTCCGAGTGATTGCCACGCCTCCAGGGTGATCAGCGGCGGGATGTAGTCGAGATCGATTTCCGGGACGGCGCCTTCCGCTGACGAGCGACGCACCTGCGCGATCGGCAATACGTCATAACCGCTCAAATCGTCCGTCGACAGGAGCACTTGAACGTTCAATTCCCGCAGCGAGACTTCCTGCTCGTTGCCACCCTCGCTGTCATCGGTCAGGACGAGATCCCGCCGAATGAAGCGTGTGGTGACAGGATGCCCGTTGCGGACATCCACGTTGGGTCCGACCGACAGGCGGCGCGGAACCCCGATGTAAACTCGCACGACGGCTGTCTGATCAAAGGCGTCTTGCAGATTGGTCGCCGAGACCGACGGATTTTCCGCGGAGACGGAACGGCGATCGGGCGTCGCGTCGTGGCCGAGGTCGATGATCGTACCATCGGGCAGGCGGGCACTGATCCGCTGGATCTCGAAGAAGCCATTGGCGAGAGCTTCGGAGCTGTATTCCAATGCGTAGAGACCATGTCGATAAGGGTGGTCCCAGCGTTCGCTCGTGTTGCGAAGTTCAAACGCGGCCCGGTCCGCCGCCTGGAAATGATGTGCCCGCAGGAAGAGTCCTTCGTGCCAATGAACCGGCAGATGTTGCATAACCATCTGATCCAATAACGGCCGTGAACGAAGGAACGAAACCGCGGCTGAAAAATCGCGTCGCCCTTGACTTCGGCAAAAATCGCCGTTCGCCCGCAGTCGTGATCAGGCAAATGATCACCGGATCGATGTCCCCCGTGTTGCCGGGAACTGTCCTAACGACTGCGGCCGCCGACACTTCAAACATCGATTCGGTAAGCCGCGGTGCCATGACGGGTCAGGCAAGAAATGAGGGTTCTTGCAGTCACGCAAAGTGTTGCATCACACGGCCGTCCACCAGAATTCCGCATTCCCCTCAATGGGCTCTTCGGCATGACCGATACAACTCTCAAAGTCGCGAAGGCAAGATCTGTCACGCTCAGTTTGTGGCACACGGAACAGTCATGAACCGGCCTCAATCTGATCTGGTGCCGCGACGCGCTCAACAGCGCCGCGACCGGCCCAGTGACTGGCTTCGGTGGCTGGCTCTCCTGATCTCGGTCTGCCTCGCCAGCTTCGCTATGGCGAACGACGACATCGACTCTGTCGAAGAGCCGGAAGACACCGTAGAACTGACGGAAGAGGAGGACGAGCCTGACCTGGAACCAGTCGGTCGGGCGCAGCTCATCCCCGTCGATCCCGCGGAGTTTGATCCGCCCGATGCGGACACTGAGTCCGATGAATCGCTGATCTGGCCGGAACGGAGCTTCCTTCGCATCTCAGCGACTCAGGATCTGCCGTTTCTCGTTCCGCTTCCCGATCCGCCCCTCGTTCCGAGCCTTCCTCCGGTACCGTTCCCTCCTGCGGCGGAACCCGTGCCCGAGGACCTGCCGGTACCATTAGCACCCTCCGGCGACTCGTTCTGTCCGGAATGTCAGAACGGGTTCGATGACGCGATGCCGCCGGGCAGCATGCTCATTCACGCAGACGAAGACAGCTTCGGGATCGGCAGTCGCCAGGTTCCGTTTGCGCTTTTCCATATCGATTCCGTCGAGCCACTCTCTCAGATTCGTCTGCGGGCGGACTTTGCCAATGGACTGAAAACCCCGGATCGCGCGGAACGTTTCTGGGCGGCGCCGCCGGTCGGTCCATCACAACCCGAGCGCGAAGTCAACTACCAGACGTTCTCCGTCTACAGCGAGACAGGTGGTGACCACTTCGCGGCCTTTACCGAGATCCCCCTCATCTTTATGAACGCCGATGTCAACGGCGACACATTGGGGCCCGGCAACATCACCATCGGGCAGAAATTTCTCCTCACCAATCCGAACAATCGCCACTGGCAGATCGCCCAGATCCTGCGGACCTATCTGCCCACGGGATCGTCGAGCCGCGGGCTGGGAAACGGACTGACCGCTATCGAGCCGGGATTGCTGTTCCGCTATCGTCGCAGCGAACGGACCTATTTCCACGGTGAAATCAAATACTGGATTCCGTTCGGCGGTGATCCGAAACACGCGGGACAGGTCGTGCAATACGGCACCGGCATGAGCCACGTGTTGTGGCAGACCGATGAGCGCGCGGTCATGTCCACGTTGGAACTGATCGGTTGGACTATCGGCGATGGCCAGGCGACTTTGCCCGATGGCACGGTGCAACAAGTCAACGGCGACACCTTTTTCAGCATCCTGCCGGGCCTGCGAACGGCCTTGGGGCCTTCGGGCGATCTGGGCCTGTTCGAAGTCGGCGTCTCCAGCGGCCTGACGTTCGGTGACGCAGGCTGGTACGACACACGCTTTCTGTTCGACTTCCGCTGGAGCTACTAGGCTCGCCGCGGTTGTGGAGCGTTTACGTATTGGACGCGGGGTTCAGGGGTTCTGGTGCGTGGGGAAGGATGCCCAGACGCTGGTAGACAGGGCGGGCGGTTCGTCGCAGGCGTGGGAGCTGGGTGGCGAATGCGATTGCTCCCAGGATGATGATCGTCGCGGAACCGGTGAGGACCTCTTGCGTCCCGATGCGCGGCGTGAGCCAGCCGACGATCAGGCTGCCGAACGGGGCGGTTCCCTGAAATGCCATGCTGTACAGTCCCATTACCCGACCGCGTTTGTCTTCGTCGACCATCGTCTGAATCAGGGTGTTGCACGCCGCCATCTCGATCATCATGCCCGCTCCCACTCCCATTAAGCACAAGGCGGAAAGCCAGACGTTCTGCGACCAGGCGAATCCAAACAGGGCCGTGCCCAACGTCAGCGTGGAGAAGACGATGATCCGTCCCAGTCCAAGAACCGACCTTCGCGACGCCAGATAGAGCGCCCCGCCGAGGGCTCCGAGTCCGGACGCCCCCGAGAGCAAACCGAGTGTCTGCGGACCGCCGTGCAGGACGTCGGCCGAGTAGATCGGCATCAGCACGGCCTGAGCCATCGACGCAAAGCTCACCAGTCCCAACAACAGCAGCAACGCCCGGATCGGTGAAAACTCCCACGCATACCGCACGCCTTCGAGGAAGTGCCGACCGATTGATGTGCCTTTTGGTTTTTCTTCCGCCCTTGGCAGCCGCATCGCAAGCAAGGCGATGACCACGGCGACATAGCTGATCGCATCAATGACGAAACACCAGGCTTCATTCGTCGCCGCGATGATGAACCCGGCGAGGGTTGGCCCGATCAGGCGTGATCCG
>DASRYX010000779.1:0-3614 GCA_035686985.1 Planctomycetaceae bacterium
TGGGCCCCGGTGATGACCGGAGCGACCGAGTCGCGTCGCACTGTGATCCGTGCTCAGTCGCCGGGATGGGCGCCGCCCAACGCCGCCGTCGATCCGCAAGGCGATTACCGTCGCAGCGCGAACCCCGGATGGAGCGCGCCCGCGGGTCAACCACCGGTAACGAACGGGTTCAGCAATCCGAACCTCGCGCCGATTCCCGATCCCGCGTCTCGTCCGCCAGTTCCGCAAGGAATGTGGTCTGTGCCGCCGGTCACACCGTCGCTGACACCGCCGTCGCCGTGGAATCAGCCCGGAGCGTTTCCGCCGGGTCCCGCGATGGTGCCGGGGGATCGGTCGATCATGCCCGTTGCCCCGCCCCAGCCGGTCTATCCGGGTCCCATGGCTGGTCCTCACGTCGCACCGCCGTACGAAGCACCGCCGATGCTCCCGCCGGAGAACCCGTTGCTGCCCGCACCCTACATCGGCGACAACCTCGACGACCGGCGGGTCATCCGCATTCCGATCCGTCTCGGCCCGGAAGAGCACGTCGACATCCGGCCGCAGGATGTGATTCTCGAAGAAGGGGACATCCTCTTTATTGAGTCACGCGATACCGAAGTCTTCTACACCGGCGGCCTGCTCGGCGGTGGACAGTATTCGCTGCCGCGCGATTACGACCTCGATGTTCTCGGCGCGATCGCCGTTGCCTCGGGGCAACGCTCCGGTGGTGGTGGCGGCGGAACCCCGGCGACGAACTCCGTCGGCGGACAATCGGCGCTGAACGGCGATGTGTCGATCTCCGCGAGCCAGGTCATCGTGCTGCGACCGCTACCCGACGGCACGCAGATCCCAATCCACGTTGATCTGTATCAGGCGATGCGGGACCCGTCCGAGCGAACGGTCATCCAACCGGGGGATTACATCCTGCTGCAGTACACGCCGCTGGAAGCCGTCGGTGCGTTCGTCGAACGTCACCTCCTCGCCGGTGCATTGTTCACGCTCGCCAGCACGCGCACGACCGGGAATTAGTCGCGGAATCCCTTGTAGGGGCCGCTGTGCGGACCATCCTTCCTGATCGCGCAGTAGATGGTCCGCACAGCGGACCTTACGGAAGAAGTGCGGACGGTTCGCTCTCGCGGTAGACTGAAGCGGTGATCTTCAGTCGAGTCGAGAGGGCTGTGGCGGATGAGTGCGACTTCGCTCCGTTGGCTGGTGTGCTTGCTGTCGGTGGCCCCGGTCGCTGCTGCCGAGGAACCGGTCGATTACCTTCGTCAGGTCAAACCGGTACTGGTGGCGCGCTGCGTGGCGTGTCACGGGGCGTTGAAGCAGGAAGCGAATCTCCGGCTTGACACCGCCGCGTCGGCGATCAAAGGGGGCGACAGCGGCCCGACGATTGTGGCCAGTAATATCGAGGCGAGCGGACTGCTACACCGCATCACCGCGACGGAAGAATCCGAACGGATGCCGCCCGAAGGCGAGCCGCTCAAGTCCGCGGAAATCGCCGCCCTTCGCCGCTGGATCGCCGACGGAGCGAAGGCCCCCGCCGATGAAAAGCCGGAGCGTGACCCGCGCGATCACTGGGCGTTTCAAAGACCGGTGCGACCGCCTGTCCCAATGGTCACTGATCCCGCGTGGTCTCAGAACCCCGTGGATGCCTTCATCGCTGTGAAACATCGGGAGCTCGGGCTCACATCACAACCGTCCGCCGCCAAAGACGTATGGCTGCGGCGCGTGACGCTCGACCTGATTGGACTGCCGCCGACGCCTGCCGAGCGCGATGCGTTCCTGAACGACGACTCTGCGGAAGCCTACGACAAAGTCGTCACGCGGTTGCTCGACAGCCCGCAGTATGGTGAGCGGTGGGGGCGTCACTGGATGGACATCTGGCGGTACAGCGACTGGTGGGGCCTCGGGGCCGAAGTCCGCAATTCCCAGAAGCACATCTGGCACTGGCGCGACTGGATCATTGAATCGCTCAACGCCGACAAACCCTACGATCAGATGCTGCGAGAGATGCTCGCCGCGGATGAGTTATATCCGAATGATCTCGACAAGCTGCGGGCGACCGGGTTTCTCGCCCGGCAGTACTTCAAGTTCAACCGCACCAGCTGGCTCGACGAAACCGTCGAACACACGTCGAAGGCGATGCTCGGTCTGACCTTCAACTGTAGCAAGTGCCACGATCACAAGTACGACCCGATCTCGCATGTGGACTATTATTCGCTGCGTGCGATCTTCGAGCCCTACCAGGTGCGGACTGATGCGCTGCCCGGCGAAATCGATTTTGAGAAGGACGGCATTCCGCGCGCGTTTGACTGCAACCTCGACGCGGTGACGCAACTGCATCTGCGCGGGGATGATCGCAATCCCGACAAGGATCGCGTGATTACCCCGACGGTCCCAGCGTTTCTCGCGTTTCAGCCACTGCAGATCGAGCCGGTGTCGTTGCCGCTGGAAGCCGTGCAACCGGGGATGCGGTCATTTATCGCGGAAGCGCATCTGAAGGCCGCGGAGCGCCGCCGCGCCGAAGCGGAAACGGCGATCACCGTGGCGAAAAAGAAGCTCGCGGAGGCCGAAGAGACCGCGAAGAAAACTCCCGCACCGACGGTAGGGGAAAACGTCGCGCCGCTCGTGAAAGATGATTTCGCCGTCGCCAATCCGGAGGCGTGGGAAATCCGCTCGGGCCAGTGGGAGTACGTTGACGGCAAGTTGCGGCAATCACAGACGGGGTTGCCACGGACGGCGTTGCGCTTTCGTCACGCAGTTCCGGAAAACTTCGAAGCGAAACTGAAATACACGCCCGTCGGCGGCGACATGTGGAAGTCGGTCGGCCTCACGTTTGATCTCGCCGACGAGGAGCACGAGATCCTGGCGTATCTCAGTTCGTACGCCGGTGGACCGAAAGTGCAGGTGGCTTACAAGAACGGCGGCGATTACGTCTACCCGGCTGAGAGTGCTCAATCGCGCAAGATCGATCTAAATCAGCCGCACGAAATGCTGCTCCGCGTGCGGGGCACGCTGGTCAATATGACGGTCGATGGTCAGCACGCCGTGGCGTATCGGTTGCCGATCGCGCGGAAAAATGGAGCGCTGGAGATCATCACGTTTGATGCCCAGGCGGACTTCCATCACTTCGAACTGCGGCCGTTGCCCGATGCCGTTGTACTGATGGAGCCGACCAAGGCGTCAGGAAAACCAGCGGCGGACGTGCTGACAGTCGAGCAGGCCCAGAAGAATGTGCTGCTCGCTGAAAAGAAGCTCGTGAACGTTACCGCGCAGATCGCGGCGATTCAGGCCAAAGGCATTGCCGACCGGCAGCGATTGGCCAACATCGACGACGCGGCTTCTCGGCAGGCCGCCGCACGAGCGGAGAAGCTCGCTGCCGTCGCGCAGGCCGAAGAAGACTTGGCCGCGGCGGAGTTCGAGCGATCGAAGTCACCCGTCGACAAGCAGGCCGATATCGACAAGAAAGTCGCCGCCGCGAAGGCCACCCTGGAAACAGCACAGACGGCGGTCGAAAACCCCGGGGAAACGTATGCGCCGTTGGTGGGCGCGCTGAAAACGCTCGAAAGCAATCTCGAAACCGAAGACTCCCGCCGCAAGCCGTTTCCTGCCACCAGCACCGGTCGTCGCAC
>DASRYX010000780.1:0-19464 GCA_035686985.1 Planctomycetaceae bacterium
ATCGTTTCCAGCGTGTGCGACAGCGAAAACAGAAACAGCAGTGCCGCGCCATCGCTCCAGTGGCCGATTGCTGCCGATCCCACCGCCGCGGCGATCATCAGGACATCGATATTGATCCGCCCGTTCCGCAAGTCACCCCACGCATGCAACAGCGTGTACCGTCCGCCGGCGATGTACGCGACCAGATAGAAGACACGGGAGGCAATCCCCCACGGCGACCACCCGGAATCGTGTCCCGCCAGCCATTCACAGCCAATGCCGATGAGTCCGGCGGTCAGACAGGTCACCGTCTCGATGACCATCAGCCAGCGATCGCCGTCCTCGTGATCATGGGCGGCGGACTTCCCCTTCGTTCCGGTAGAGGCATCAGCATCGTGATCATGGTCGTGGCGGATGACATCGTCCTTTCGCAGAATGAATCTCGACGATTCCATCATGGTGGAACGCAACGCGTTGGTCCACCGGACAAGCCCGGAGCGCCAGCGCCGGGTCTCTTCCTGAAGAACCCGTCGCTGGCGCTCCGGGCTCGTGGCTGGGATTTCGTATCGCGTGCGTCCATACTGCGGTCCTTGAATGTTCCGCATCGACCGAGAGGATCATGACGACATCGCTGGCGGAGTCTTACACGTATTGCCGACAGCTCACCCGGCGGACGGCGCACAACTTCGGCTGGGCGTTTCTGACGCTGCCGCACGACCGCCGGGCGGCGATGAACGCGCTCTATGCCTTCATGCGGATCGCCGACGATTGCAGCGATGATGTGTCTCTCATGCTGGAAGAACGCCGCGAAGCGCTGGCCGCGTGGTCGGATGCCTTCACCGCGGCCCTAAACGGCGAGATGCCGACGCATCCCGCATTGCCGGCGGTCGCCGATATCGTGAAGCGATACGACATCCCGCCACAATATTTTCAGGATGTGCTGACGGGGGTGGCGCGTGACATGGAACCGGTGGCGATCGCGACCTTCGCCGAGCTTGAGGACTACTGCTATCACGTCGCCGGTGCTGTGGGATTGTGCTGTCTGTCGATCTGGGGCATCCGGGATCCGGCGGCGATTCCGCGCGGCATCGACTGCGGCCTGGCGTTTCAACTCACGAACATTCTGCGGGACATCGGCGAAGACCGCGCGCTGGGACGGGTGTATCTTCCCGCGGGAGACCTCGCACGGTTTAGTCTGACGATCGATGAACTCGGGCAACCGGCGGCACACGATCGCTATCGCGAACTGATGCGGTTCGAAGTCGAACGGACCCGCCATTACTACGACCGTTCGGAAGCCCTGTACGATCTGATCGAACCGGTGGGCCGCCCGATACTACGCGTCATGCGGGACATCTACCGCGGGCTGCTCGACGAAATCGAACGCCGCGATTACGACGTTTTCTCACGGCGCGTGTCGTTGCCGAAGTGGAAGAAACTCTGGTCCGTCGGCAAAGCGCTGGTCTGTCGTTAGTTCTTCTTGCCCGCGACACGTCAAACCTCGCACGCCCTCTCGGTCCATCGCGATTTCACAGAAAAATTCGCGTCACGCGCCGGCGATTACCTTTCTGTCAGGAAAATCGCCTCTCGATGTAGCGGCAGCGCGACGGTGCGGTCAGCGCCGCGGGTCTCTTTTCCCCTTTTGGAGACATGTGAGATGACAAAGTCGATCCGTCTGCTGTGCGCGGCGTCCGCGTTCAGTCTGCTGGCCGTGCTGGCGCTCGCCGGCGGCAGCCAGCCCAATGCACGACCCGTGAAAGCCAAAGCGGGCGGCGAACCCGCCGCACGGGAATGCATCGGCAGCGCCACGCTTGCTGTGAGCCGTGCGAATCCGATTATCGATGATGGCTACGCGGAAATCTGCCAGCTCGGTGGGAGTTCGACCGTCGTCATCGAAAGCGAAGGGTTTGGAACGGTGGAGGTCTTCTTTGTCGACTACGGTCCGACCGATGAACTGATCGTGAACGGTAGCCCCCCGGGCGAAACCGTCCGTCTGTCTTATGCCTCGTTCTTTGGCGGGTCGAAGACCTTCACAGTCAAGCACGGATACAACATCAACGATTACCCCGCCGGCTATGAAATCTTTGTGACGTATTATCCCTGGGAAACCGAGCTCGATACGTTCTGGCAGGATCTACTCGCGAAGTTCGCCGAAGCGTGGCAGAGCTTTCTCGACTGGATCGCGGGATGGGGCGACTGACATCGCAAAAGGAGCAACCGTGATCGACGGAGTAACCTGATCGCCGTGGGGGCTGGGTTACTCCGCGATCACTTGCCAGCCCGTTCGAGAACGACACCGATCGCGGTGATGGAGACTTCCGCGGGCAGCACGCCGGTGTCGAGATAGGTGATCGTTACCGACTGATCGCCTTTGCTGAACAGGAACGTTCCCGCCATCGCCTCGGCGACCTGTTCTCCGGCTTTCCAACCGCCGGCCTTCAGTGTTGCCGCAATCTCCATCGCTGCCGCTTTGGCCTGACCGGCGGCGACTTGGAACTCGATTTCGCGTTCAGTCAGCTTTACGTCCTTCGCCGTTGCGGGCAGTTTTAATCCCAGCGTGGGCGACGGCGTCGGCTTCTTCCCCGCCACTTTCTCCGCGGCGGATTTTTCCCGTTCATATTTGGCGTCGACTTCCGCGGCGGAGTCGTGCTTCAACAGGCCGCGGGTTTTTCCCTCGAACTCGTGCAACTCCAGTGTCAGCATGTCCTTCGCCGGGTTGCGCAAGATCATCGTCTGCCGGAAATCAATTTTGATGAGATTCTCGGTGGTGGCTTCCCATCCGGCTTTTCCCAGCGTCGTGCGATAGAACTTCACGACATCGGGGATCGAGTCGCTGCTGTCGAACGAAAGGGCCTTGGTGGTATCGGCATATTGCACGCGGATGGCCTTGGGGGACGATGGCAGATCGGCGGACATCAATTCGGTGCTGTAGGTGATGGAAGTCTTGCCGCCTTGAGCGGGGGCCGCGGCGATGAACGCATTCAACTTGACCGCGTTCTGCTTGAAGGACCGCACATCGCCCGCGCTGCCGTAGGGTTGCCAGCCTTGTTTCGTCAGCAGTCCGGTCACGGCGTCCGTCGTCTTATCCGGTGACGCGTCCGTTGTGAACATCGCGCTCGCCGGGCCAACGAACGTCGACTTCGCGCCGGTCGGCACCGGCAGCTTGCTCACTTCGACGTTGCCATGCGCGGTCAGCATGACATTCACCCGATCGGGTTGTACCGGGAATGACGTCAGCGATAGCGCGTAGCCGTCTTTGCGATAAGTCGCGCTGCAGTATTCCTTGCTGAGATAGGCACCGGGCTCTTCTTTCCACTTCGCCTCGACGAGGGCTTTCTTCTGAAAGTCAAACGCCGCCTGCGCATCACCGCCAGTTTCATACCCGAGCGCCGCCAGCTGCCGCTGTGGTTCTTTCACATCCTTCGGCACCGTCCACGTCAACCCATTCCAAACCGCTGCTGCTTTCTCCACCGTCGCGGGTTCGGCGGCCACGATCGCACCAGATGACGCGATGCAGATCAGCGCACAAATCGTTCCACAAACATTCCGCATCGGCATAAATTCATTCCTCGCGACAATATCACCCAATGAACGAGCCCGGAGCGTGAGCACGGGTCTACGTAATCGATCGAGAAACCCGTCGCTTGCGCTCCGGGCTCGTTGCTCATGATCTTGCGACTCGTCCACTTGGCTCGGTCCGCGTATGATACCGGCAGTTCCGATTCTCCTTCAAGGTGTGGTGATGATGGCGAACGTGTCGCGCGGGGTGGCGTGGTTGTGTCTGGGACTCGTGTGGTGTGCGAGCGGTGCCGCCTTCGCCGAGGACTGGCCGGAGTGGCAAGGCGCACAGCGCGATGGTGTCTGGCGGGAGACCGGCATCATGAAGGAATTCCCCAAAGACGGGCCGCCCGTGCGCTGGCGGGTGAAGATCGGCGGCGGATACGCCGGGCCCGCGGTCGTGGGGAAACGCGTGTATGTCACGGACAAGCAGTTGCCCGCAGGACAGAAAGATCCGGACAATCCGTTCGCGCGAGATCGGCTCAATGCCACCGAGCGTGTGCTGTGCTTCGATGACGCCGATGGCAGTCTCGTCTGGAAGTACGAATACGACTGTCCCTACACGGTAAGTTATCCCGCCGGGCCACGCACGACGCCGCTGGTGCGCGACGGTCGGGTCTACACGCTCGGAGCGGAAGGGCATCTGCTCTGCCTCGACGCCGAGAAGGGGACGCTGATCTGGAAGAAACACTTCGAGACCGACCTCCAGGTTCAAACGCCGGTGTGGGGCTATTCGTCGAACCCGCTGCTCGATGGCGACAAGCTGATCGTCTTCGTCGGCGGCAAAGGCTCGACGGTGATGGCCTTCCACAAAGACACCGGCAAGGAACTCTGGCGATCGCTCGATTCGGTCACCGAGCATGGTCCGGGTTACAGTTCGCCGATCATCATCGACGCTGGCGGCAAGCGGCAGCTCATCGTGTGGCATCCCGCGGGCGTGAGTGGTCTCGATCCCGAAACCGGCAAGCCGTACTGGACACAGCCGATGGTTTCGCAATCAGGCATGTCGGTTGCCACGCCGCGGTTGGCAGGAGATGAACTGTTCGTCAGCGGGTTCTACAGCGGCGCGATGCTGCTCAAGCTCAATGACAAGGAACCCGCAACATCGGTGGTCTGGCGGCGGAAGGGAGTCAACGAAAAAATGACCGATTCGCTGCACTGCGTGTTGTCCACGCCGTTCATCGAAGACGGCCACATCTACGGCCCGTGCAGCTACGGCGAGTTCCGCTGTCTCGATCTGCAAACGGGCGACCGCGTGTGGGAATCCTTCGAACCGACCAGCGGCAAGAGCCTGCGTTGGGGTTCGGCGTTCCTCGTCAAAAACGGCGACCGCTTCGTCCTCTTCAGCGAAGGGGGCGACCTGATTCTCGCGGACCTCACGCCGAAGGGCTACCACGAAATCAGCCGCGCCCACCTCGTCGACCCGACCGGCCCCGCCCAGCGGAGAGAAGTCGTCTGGGTCCACCCCGCGTTCGCGAACAAGAATGTGTACGTGCGGAACGACAAGGAACTCGTGAGCGTGTCCCTCGCCGCGGAGTGAGGGGCAAGAAGGCATGCATGGACTATTCAGTTCGCTTTGCGACGTATTGAACAATGTTGAAATCAGTCAAGAGCATGCGTTCTATAAGCAGCAGGATTTCAGCGTCTTCCAAATTGTCGAACACCCATTTCTGCACCGCAGGTGATCTTTCATTCGGATACATATCAAGCTCCAACAAGTACGTCTTCACTACGGTGCGGAATGCTCGACTTTCCCAATCCGCGTCATAAAGTTCGGGAAGCAACTTTAAGAGCCGTCTTGCAGGCGAGATTTCGTCTCGTCCTGCAAGAACTGCTCGTTCGATGTAATCGACGAACTCGTAAAATGAAACTGCAGGTTGCTCAGGAACTTCAGGGTCGCTGTGAAAACAAACATTGCGGCTTCGATCGTAAGAATAGAAATGTGATGGTTCCCGGTCATTGACGAGCCGATGCGGTGGAATCGTCATGCAATGACGGAACGCTCGGGATTTTCGAGACACTAGAGCGTCGGCCGCAATCGGATCATGGACGTGTATGTCGTGATACGACCAAGGATGTGTTAATGCTAGTCGCTTAAAGTCGGACAGCTGCTGCTTTTTGTAGAAGATTGGTGAGAGATAAGCTGCCCTCTGGTGCTGTGACAGCTTAAACATTGCATTATGCTGCAGGTAGTGTCGAGATCTCTTATCTTTATGAAGCGAGAAGGCAAAGAAGCCATGATTTGTTGGTAGCGATTTCATCACACGCTGGGTAGCGATCTTCCCGCTGAACTGTGGGCGAAAAAACGACGCCCGCTTGAACTGGATGTAGAAGGGCACGAGCGATGTCAGTACACCGTCATAGCCAAGGCGGAACTCATCATCCTGAGAAATGCGAGAGATTTGTAACTGCCAAGGCGAGTATGTGGCCCTTGACAGCACACCCTCGAAAGAAGAGATAAAGTCTTCTTCTATAAATTCTGGCTCAAGAACAAATCCGGTTGAAATCATTTTGGTATTAATCAACAAACGTGGGGACTTACGTGATGAACACGGCGACCAAGCGGCCATCGACTGCCTCGCCGTCACTCGTGGGTTTTTGGACAGTAGCGTCATGGGGTCCCCATTTGCAAGTGTCGGATTCGTAAGCGACTAAGATCTGAGGTATGAAGGACTTCAATGTCACTGAGTTTGAAGAATCCGCATAGTGTGCTCGCAGCGTTGGCGTGTCGGCCGCGCGATGTGCTCGAGGTGCGGTTGCCGCCGCATCGGCCGTCTGATGCGTGGAATCAGGTCGGTGAGCAGGCGCGGGCTGCGGGCATCCCTGTGCGGACGGAAATCGCGGAAGCTCCGGCGAATCGGTCCAGCAAATTCGGCAAGCAGGAACGGACGAGCGCCGCGACGGCGACCGTGCGCGAACACGTCGAGTTGCCCGTCGAACAGCAGTGGACGAATCTCGAAGCGCCGTTCGGTGTCTGGCTCGCGCTCGATTGCCTGCAGGACCCGCACAATGTCGGCGCGATCTTTCGATCCGCGGCGTTCTTCGGCATACGCGGCGTGGTCCTGACGAAAGACCGTTCCGCGCCGCTGACGGGCACGGTCTACGATGTCGCCTCGGGGGGAATGGAGCACGTTCCCTTTGCACAGGTGCCGAATCTCGCCAGCACCTTGAAAGCCGCGAAAGCCGCCGGGCTATGGATTCTTGGCAGCTCGGAACATGCCGAGCGCGACGTGCAGGACCTCCCGCGCGATCGTCCGTGGCTGGTCGTGATTGGCAACGAAGAGCAGGGCCTGCGCCGACTGACGCTCGATCTGTGCGACGACGTGTGCCGCATTGCTCCCCAGGGCGAAGTCGGTTCGCTCAACGCCTCCGTCGCCGCGGGCGTAATGATGGCGATGCTCACGCGACGGTGATCAGTCGATGGCGTCGTGGTGAACGAGTTCCACGCCCAACGCTCCTGCCAAACGATCAATCTGATCGGAGGTCAGCGGCGCTTCCCCGAGCAGAAACGGTTGCAACTCAGACCACTCCAGTTGCGCTTGGCGAAGCAGGGCTTGCGGCAAGATGCCGGGCTCACGAATGCAGCCGTGGAAAGCTCTCCGCAATGCCCCACTGAAGGTGGGCTCGGAGGCGGCGGCCATCAAGCGATCGGAATGCGTCTGTGCTTCCACCATGTTTTCGGATTCAGCCGTGGCGAGGCCCTGCAGCAGCCGTTGCCGTTGTTCCGGCGTGAGCTCGCGTTGAACTCGCTTCCACTGCACTTTGTTTGACATGTCGTTACCGATCGGTAGGTTCATAAGCGGTCACCGGCAGGATCGTGCTGTCATCCAGTTCTTGCCAGACACACCGCAACTCGCGGCCGGCGTCCGTTGTCCCAACAACCGTGACGTTATCCGGGTTGCTGGCACTCTGTTCAATCGTTGAATGACGGGACGCAAACACCACTTGCTCGAACTCGTCTTGTGTCACCCCGTGCTGCTCCAGATGCTGAGTCGCTTCAGGGGTCCAGATCACGAAGTAGAAAGGCATGCATCGACCCTAGATCGACAATGGCTATTCTAACCGCCGCCCGCTCCAGGCCACAGACATTTTCGATGATTTACGGCAGCGAGAATCCCTCCGGCACCGGTGCGTTGTTGGGACCTGGGCCGCGGTATTGCTTCCAGTATTGTTCGTGGAAGGGGTTCCATTTCGGGCCGGGCTGTTGTTCGTTGACGAGATATGGCGGCAGGCTGTCCCACCAGTCGTCATAGGCCGCGGACATTCTTGCCACGATGTCCGCATGATCTTTCGCGATGTCGGTCTTCTGGCCGGGATCGCTGGCGAGATCGAAGAGTTGCCATTCGCCTTTCGTTTCCTTCGGCGTGGCGACGAGGGTGTAAGTCCGCCAACGGACCGCGGCGTTTTCTCGCTTTGCCTGGCGGCCGTCGGTCTTCGGATCCCAGCGGCCGGTTTGCGTGAAGAGAAAGCGATCCGGCCACGCGCTCTCAGGATTCCTGATCAACGGCAACAGACTGCGGCCTTCCACCTGTTGCTTCACGGAATCGGACAGTTTCGTCGCGGCGATCTCCGCGAGTGTCGGGAAGACGTCGATGTGCGCTGTCAGAGCAGAAACATCCCGTGGCGTGAAGGTGTTCTTCCATCGCCAGAAGGAAATCGCCCGTGTGCCGCCTTCCCACGGCGTGACTTTGGAACCGCGCAGTCCCGCATTGAAGACCGGCACGCCCGCGGTCCCGCCGTTGTCGTTCATGAAAATCACGAGCGTGTTGTCATCGAGTTGCTTCTCGGTGAGAAACGCCTGCAGCTTGCCGATGTTGTCGTCGATGTTCGCGATCATGCCGAAGAACTTCGCGACATTCGGCGGCACTTTATCTTTGTAAAGGGCCTCATACTCCGGTGTGATGTCCAGCGGTCCGTGCGGCGCATTCGTCGCAATCCAGGCGAGAAACGGTTTTTCCTTTTGACGGGCAGAATCGATCCATTTCATCGCGTTACCAAAAAACTCGTCGGTGCAGTAACCGTCTGTCTTTTCGAAGCGGCCGTTGTGCTTGATCACTGGACCGAAGTAACTGTTCTTCGGCGCATCGCCGCAACTGCCGGGATATGTCTGACCGATGCCGCCCGCACCGTGAATGAAGACCTCGTCGAAGCCACGGCGATCGGGTTGATACAGGTCTTCATCACCGAGATGCCACTTGCCGAAGATCCCGGTCTGGTAGCCCGCGCCGTGCAGCACTTCCGCGAGCGTCGTGGCTGTCAATGTGAGCCGTTCCCGTTCGAGGATGGTATGCGTCACACCGTTCTTGAATTCATGGCGGCCGGTCAGCAGGGCAGACCGCGTCGGCGCACACGTCGGGCTGACATGAAAGTCAGTGAACCGCACGCTCTCCGCATGCAGGCGATCGAGATGCGGTGTCTTCAGAATCGGATTACCGTGACACGACACATCGCCATAACCCTGATCGTCGGTCAGGATGACGATGATATTCGGCGGCGCGGCCGTTGCCATTGATAACAGGGTGATCAGAAATGTCGCGATAAGAATCGGGATGTGGTGCCGCATGAAGGGTCGCGCTCGGGTGTGGCGGATCGATGATAGATCTGCACACCATACACCAACCGTGCGACAGCATCACGCACCTGCGATAAAACGACGATAGCCCGGAAGCTGATCCCGGGCTGACGGCGTTCATGCGGAGATGACGACGACTACGGACCGATGCCGTGATCGTTCATCTGGCCGTTGATGCGGCCCCAGTAACTGTCCTGCGAATTCCCGAAGGCCGCCACGCCGACAATACAGACCAGCAGAATTAACGCCAGCATGACGGCGTATTCGACCGCGGTCGTGCCTTGTTCGTCGGCGAGCAATCGGCGAATGAGTGTCATGGGCATGCTCGTTTCTGCCAGTGAATCAACAGCAGTTTCGCTGCCTCCAAGCTTTCTCGCCCGGAAGGCATGGTCTGTTGAAACCTAGGTCAGGCTCTCGGAGCGGTCAAACGCGATTTTCACAATCAGCACTTTTTCGAGAAATCCGTCCTGCGATCGTGACCGTCGAATGTGTGAAGAGCTGATGTTCCTGTCGCGCGATCCGCGTGCGATAGAGCACAACGCGCTCGCAATCTCGCTCCAACGCCGTAAGATACCGGGGCGCGGGCCGTGGATTTGCCGACAGGATCACCGATGAGCGACGCTTTCGATGAGTCGATCACCTTCTGGATTCATCGCCTGAAAGAAGGCGACCCGGACGCCCCGCAGCCGTTGTGGAACCATTTTTTTCAGCAGCTGACGGGCGTCGCGCGGCGGAAGCTCGGGGGAACCTCGCGCCGTGTTTCCGACGAGGAAGATGTCGCGCTGACCGCTTTTCAAAGCCTCTGCGCAGGCGTCGCTGAAGGACGGTTCGAACGATTGGAAAACCGTGACGATCTTTGGCAGGTGCTTGTCGCACTGGCTAGTCGCAAAGCGGTCGATCAGATCCGGCGACAGGTCACGCAAAAACGGGGCGGCGGCAGCATCCGCGGTGACTCGATTTTCTATTCGTCCGATGGCGACGTACCGGGGAACTTCGACCAGTTTCTCGCGCTCACTCCGACGCCCGAACTGATCTCGGCGATGGACGAAGAGTGCCGCGAACTGCTGGCAATGCTGCCCGAGGAGGTCCTGCGGCGGATCGCACAATTGCGCCTGGAAGGCTACGCCAACGAGGAGATTGCCGAGGCGCTCGCGCTCTCACCGCGCACGATCGAGCGCAAGCTGGCCATCATTCGCAATTGCTGGTCGAAGGTAGGACCGGAGACCGCCTGAAGATCTCAGCGGGTTGTTGGTTGCTCGAGCGTTTCCACAACGCGGCGAGCGACGAAATCATACACTTGGCCGGCCGGGATCTTCTGATCGGTGGTGGTGCTGTCCGTTGCCGAAGCAGCGCTGTCGTACACCGACACCGATTCGCTGCCCACGACCTGCATGCGATGTCCGCGAACAACCACGGCGGCCGATTCGTTCAAACCGAGACCGATCAGGTTCGGGAAGCGGTCCCGCATCATCGTCGCCATCGTGTCGGTCGTCTCGTCGCCGGCACTGCACTCGTCGATCACCATCCCCGCGAGCACGCCAAGTCCGGTCGACAGGGAATCGGCAGGAAGGGTGGTGGACGTCGCTACCTTTCGGCGGACCAGACAATCGCCCTGCATCCGGGCACCGGCTGAGCACCCGCCCACTGCTCCGCCGCGAGCAAGGATCTCGTTGACCACTTTCTGCAGCGGAGCCCGCAAATCCAGATCGAGCAGGCGTTCTTCTTCGGCGCCGACGAACCACACGCCTTGTGCCTGCGCGAAACGTTCAGTCACTTTCGGATCGTGCATCGTGCCTTCGTCCGCGGCAGCGCAAACCGTCACGTTCGCGGCCCCCATCTCCTCGAAGAAGTCGCGAATCCGCTTTTCGTTCTCCGCCGCCTCGGAACTTTCTGAGACGAGGACGACGTTGGCATCCCGGCCGCCGGCCAGAGCGAGGAATTCCTGGACCGCGGCTTTCGGCGGGCGATGCCCCGCGATCACGACCGCACCTTTCTGCAGGTTCGGCACGGATCGGGATTCCGACTTCGACGACCGCACGCGGTCAGCCGCGGCAACCGTCCACGGATGCAGGTCGAACTTTTCACCGGTGTTGATCGTTTGGGTCAGACCTTCGCGGTACGTCGTCGCGCTGAGACACATCAGCACACTCGAATTTCCGATGACCTCAAAGCCGCTCGGTCCGCAAACCAGCGCCGTTTCTTCATCAATGCCCACGCCGACGAGGCCCGGATGTTCCTTCAGTGCCGCATGCAGGCGGTCTTTACGGTTCCGCTTGATGAAGTGCTGATCGACGATGGTGCCCGATAGAAAGCCAAGTCCGGTGGCCAGCTGCGGGGTGGTCCGTCCCCCGGCGATCATCACGCGGGACATGATCGCGGCTCCGGCGGAGGTCCCGCCAATCACGCCACCGCGGGCGAGCACCTGATGCAACGCCGCTTCCACGGGCGTACCTAAATATCGTTCCGTGATGTAGTTCTGATCGCCGCCGACGAACCAGACCGCCGTCGCCGTCTCCAGCGGGCGGCTGAAATCGACTTCGCAGGAAGCTTCACGCGTTTCGGCGTGCAGCACCGTAATCGTTCCCGGATGAAGCTCGCGCCAGATCGGCATCCGACCGAGAACATCGGGAGAATCAGCAATGGAACTCGCGGTCGGGATGATCACCAGGTTGGCATCTTTACCGCCGCCGAGATCAAGAAACCGCTGCAGGATCAACGAGGGCAGTGTTCCCCCGCCGGCGATCACCAGCGAACCTTTCGCTAAGGAGGGCGTCGCGGCTTCGAGGGTGAGTGACGTGTCGGGCTGAGAGACGACGGTCTGGAGCACGGGCTCCGCAGCGACGATCTGGAGCGTCTGCGGGGAGCGTGTGAACCAGCCCGCCAATCCCGCGGCGAGAATCAGGGTCGCCAGTGACAGCAGCGTCGAATTTCCCATCGTCGATCAGCCTCCTCTGTGCCTGAGATCGCCTCGCAAATGCCGGGGCGGTCGTCCGTGACACATCAAAATAGGTGACTATGTGAGTGGGCTGCAATAGGAATCGTACGGACCCGGGGGGGTAAGATCGGTCAAAATCGAGTTTCCTGATGTGTTTTTGTGCGAGAATTTCCGGCATTTTACGGATGCGCAGGGGTCCCGACCGGGTTTCTTGTCATTTTTTCAATTGCGATTTCCGACGGAACACGCGGCACGCCGCTTGCGCGGTTCGTCAGCACGGGCCGCCAACTTGGTTAGCAGCCGAGTTTCATCACTGCCGTTGTGACCGCCGGTCAAGCCTCTCTATCTCCCGCCAACATCGCGAATCAGGCATCGCGGCCCACATCCGCTCCCTTGCCGATGCAGTCTCCGGGTTGGTTGTTCCGATGATCAATTCGACTCGGCCGCGCTCTGACTTCGTCCCTGGATTTGCGAGATCGATATGAAGCAACTTCACTCCTGGCTGCTGTTTACGGCAACGGTCAGTCTTGGCGTTCCCACGGTGCTGGTCGCCCAGATCGGGCCGATTCATCACCCTGGCTGCTGTGACACCTGCACGTTGCCGATGGCGGCCTGTCAATGCGTCCAAACGCGTGCTGTGGTCCAGACACAGTTGCGTCCGCAGCAGGTCACGTCGTTGAAGTGTGTGACGGAAACTCACGTGCGGAAAGAAACTTACTCGCAGCATTTGCCTGTCACGACGACCGAAACGGTCACCGTCGATGAAGGCGGTTACAAGATGGTCTGGGTCCCTAAGCCGGTGACCAAACAGATCGCCCGGACCACGATGACGACGCAGATCAAGACCCGCGATGTGCCGTATCAGGTCACTCGCGCCGTGCCGCACACCGAAACACGGATGGTGCCTTACCAGACCGTGCAGCACGTGACGGAAGTCGTTCCGATGGCCGTGGTAGCCCGGCCGGCGTGCAATACCTGCGCGACGGGAACGGCGTTCATCCCGCATCCGCACCCCCATGCGACGGCGAGCGTGCCGATGTCCTCCGCAATGGCGTTGACGCCGATTCCAACCGCCCGCACAGCGGAAGCTCCTGCCTCTGCGTCTCCGTCTCACGGAGATTGGCAGGCAATACCCGCTCGTCAGGCGACGGCCCCGGAACCCCGTTCGTCACGCGTCCCGGAACCGATGGACGATATTGCCCCGATGGCGACGCCGAAAACGTCCGGCCGGTTCAAGGCCGCACCATCGGCCGCTGTCGTGTGGTCCGCCGTCGGGCGACCGGCTCCGGGACAGTCGGCGCAGAACCTCGCGCGCAACGATCAGCGCTGATTTGACGATTCTATGAGATGTCGGACGTCAGAAGCGGTGCTTTATCGCACTGTGTTTCCCTCCGGCATCAACATCAATTTGTGTTGAGGCGTTTTCGGAACTAGGTTTGATTGACGACCGGATTGCCCGGTTTGCTGCAGCGCCCGGAATGCGCCCGCAGACTTATCATCGCAGGGAGGGTCCATCCAGTGCAGTGCGATGCCGGGCCGATCATCCCACCCGCTGCCGGAAGTTGCTCAGCCGCTGTTCGCGGTCCGGTCGCGGTCCGTCCTGGCAGAATCGACGGCGGCTCAGTGGGCGGCCTGGTTCGGCGAGGAAACCGGCTTGTCGTGGAATTGCGTTGACGTCTACACGGGCGAAGTTGTGACGCCCCCTGCTGAACGCCACCTGTCTTACCATTCGCCGGGCTTTCGCGCCCGCTTGCCACACGGTCAAGCACCGGTATTTTATTCTGAAGACGACCTGCTGGTCGAAATCGCGATCCCGTTGCCGGGGGCCTTCGGGAACGGCATCGCACTCACCAGCCATTGTCTGACCACGCCCGGAGCCCAACCGCTCGAATTGAAGCTCGCCGCTGCGGATCAGGGTTGGAGCAACAGCGAACTCGAATCGTATTTGCATCGTTTGCCGACGATGTCGCTCTCCGTGGCTCAGCGGTTCACGACGATGGTTCTGGACAAGTTGCAGCTCGAATCGCGCGAAGCGGCTTTGGAGCACGAAGTCGGAGCGCTCAGTCAGCAACTGGCTTATTCGACGGATGAGGTTTCACTGCTGCACGGGCTTACGGAACGCCTCAATCTGATGCACACTGTCCGTGATCTGGCCGGCCTCAGTCTGCAGCGGGTGCACGGACTGATCGACGCCGAAGGACATATTCTATTCATCACCGATGCGCACGGCGATGAACATTGTTTCATCGAGGGTGAGGTTCCGTTCAACGCCGCCGGGCTTGATCGCCTGAAAGCGTGCCTGACCGAACATGTTGGCCAGCGAACATTCGTGCGAAATGAACTCGCGGCATCGCTGGGCGGCGAGTCCTTCCCAGGACTGGAAAGCCTGGTCGCCGCCGCAATCGGCGATGGCCCCCGCCGTCGCGGTTGGATCATCAGCTGCAATCTGCGTTACGGCCACTTCGGACTGGTGGAAGCCAATCTGCTCAATACGGTCGCGCGGTTGCTCAACACGCACTCACAGAATCAGCAGCTGTTCCACGAGCAGGACGAGTTACTCGTCGACTTCGTACGGACGCTGGTGTCGACACTGGATGCCAAAGACCCCTATACCCGCGGGCATAGCGAGCGCGTGGCGCTGATTGCCCGCCGGTTAAGCCAGCATCTCGGGCTCTCCGAAGATGAGCAGAACGACATTTACCTGTCATCGCTGCTGCATGACATCGGCAAAGTCGGCATTGATGACCGCATCCTCAGCAAGCCGGATCAGCTGACCGCTGAGGAGTTCGCCCACATTCAGCGTCATCCGGATATTGGTTACCAGATCCTGAAGCCGCTGCGGCACATGCAGGCCATTCTGCCCGGCGTGCGCAGCCATCATGAGGCGTACAACGGCCGCGGCTATCCGCAAGGACTCGCGGGCGATGAGATCCCGCTGATGGCCCGCATCATCGCGGTTGCTGACAGCTATGATGCGATGTCGAGCGATCGGCCGTACCGTCGAGGAATCTCGGTGGAACGGGTCGAAGACATCTTCCGCCGCGGCAGTGGTGAACAATGGGACCGCCGCGTCATTGAGGCGTATTTCGCCCTTCGCGACGAAATCCGCGTGATGTGTGCCCACTATTCATTGACCGACGGTAATCTACTCGACGATGCACGCTCATCGATCTGGGGCAGTCTTGGGAAGCGGGCCTGCCTGCTGAAAACTCAACGCGACCCGGTCGACTCGCGCTGCGGTGACTCGACCGTCGACGCGTCATCGGTCTCGACGGTGATCTTGAGCCATCGTCCCCAGACAAGATAGTGCAGCGCGAACACGCCAACGAACAATCCGCCGACAATCACGACGCCCAGAATCTGCGGCAGCACCATCGCTGCGAGCAGCACGAAGAGAAACGCGACCACGCCCAGGCATAAGAGTGCGGTCATGGTCCCGGCATCACGAGCCGCACGCGCGTCGTCATCCTTCATGACGCCTCTCCCTGCTGCCGATGAGCCTTTTCCGTCAATCCGCTGACGCCGAACCGCTGCTCCAGTTCCCGCTCGACATCCTGCCACGCAATATCATTTGCGGCGAGAAAGACCAGCAGATGAAAGATCACGTCGGCGGCTTCATGCGTGATCGCCATGCGTGAAGGAACATCATCGGTAGACTCAGCCGCCGCGCCGATAAGCTCGTACGCTTCTTCGATCACCTTCGCGGAAAGGACCGCGGGGCCGCCATCGAGCAGCTCGACCGTGTAGGAACCGCCGGGGCGCTCACGGCGGCGGTGCTCGATCACCGCCATGAGCCGGGCCACCACCGATCCCGTTGTCGCGTCGCTCATGGTGCCAGATGTTTCTGCATCGCGGCGCTGCGGTGCGCGTGCCCGTCCTGCAGCTGATCGCGCACGCGCTGCTCCGTCACGATCATGCCCAGCAATCCGCCAGGCGGCTCGAACTCGATCCGGTTGATCAACACGACGAGGTCGTTCTCGGCCGGTTCGATGATGTAATCGTGAGTCCACTTGGGTAACGGACCGCGCAGCATCTTTTCACGGAAGCTTTTCCGCGGTTCGAATTCGACGATCTCGTGCTCGAACTCCTGGACAATGCCGAAGCCGCGAACTTTGAACACGAGCTTGCTGCCGAGTTCGATGATTTCCGGGGCGGTGACGAACACCATGTCCATTTCCGGCGGGGCGATGAGCTGCATGTTCGCCGGCCGCGTCAAAAAGGAAAACGCCCGTTCCGCATTACACGGCAGCGGCGTGCGACTTTCAAAAACTGCCATCAGTCATGGATCCTGAGTGAATGTCCGTAGCCCCGGCGATCGCGCTCTTGGTCGTGACTCGCCGTACCGTTATCTTAGCGCAAACAGACACCGGCGGGTAGTCGTGCTCTCGCCGCCCTTTCCACTTCAACTTCAATGACAAGCACCGGCCGACATGAAAATCGACCGGAATGTGCTGCAGGCCTGCTGGTTTCTGGCTGGACCGACCGCGTGCGGCAAATCCGCGGTCAGCCTCGAACTCGCCCGGCAGCTCAATGCGGAAATCATCGCGCTCGATTCGATGACGCTGTACCGCGGGATGCATATCGGCACGGCCAAGCCTTCCCTGCAGGACCGGACCGCGGTGCCGCACCATCTGTTTGACATCCTCGATCCGCACGAGGATTTCAGCGTCGCGGAGTATGTCACCGCGGCGGAGCAGTGTTGCCGGGACATTCTCTCGCGCGGCCGGACGCCGTTGTTTGTCGGCGGTGCAGGATTGTATCTGCGCTCGTTGCTGCGGGGTGTATTCGAAGGACCCGCCGCCGATCTGACGTATCGCGCTGAGTTGGAAGCAATCGCGAGTACCGACGGCGAGGCGGCCTTGCACGAACAGTTGCAGCGCATCGATCCGATCACGGCGGCGCGGTTGCCCCCGCAGGATGTCCGCCGGATCATTCGTGCCCTGGAAGTGTTTCATGTGACAGGGCAACCCATTTCGGCTCAGCAGCAGGAACAACCGATTCTGGGAGCCGATTCACCTCGACGGGTCTTCTGGCTTGATCGACCGCGCGCCGAACTGCATCATCGGATCAACGTGCGGGTCGAGCAGATGTTCGCCGACGGACTGGTGGAGGAAGTCCGCCGACTGCGGGATTCACCAGGCGGTTTCGGCCGCACCGCGCGTCAGGCGCTGGGCTACAAGGAAGTCCTCGACTGGCTGGACACGGGGACGGGATCGATCACCGAGGCCATCGCCACGGTGCAGACACGCACGCGGCAATTTGCCAAACGCCAGATGACGTGGTTTCGCAATCTCGTCGAATGCCGCGCGGTTGCGCTCGCGGAACCCGAATCACCGGCGACGACCGTTGCACGCCTTCTGGCGTTGGGGCAGAGAGATTAACGCCGAGGGCGGACTGCCGTCTTAGTTTGCATCGCGCAAGAGGATTTCTCCCCGGCCCACGGAGATGAGATCGCCGTGATGGGTGGTGTAGTTCGACGTCATCAGATCGTCAGGGACTGCGAACCCGCGCTGCTTCAGGTCTCTGAGCAGAACTCGCAGGAATGTGGGTTGAAACGTCGATCCCCGGCGAAAGGTCGGAAGCAGCGGCGGCGGATTGTTCCCGAACAGTCCTAAGGTCCCCCGACGCATCCCCGCACCGGGACGCAGACCGCACTCTCCGAAAACCAGCACCGTCCCGGCGATCATGTTGAACCCCAGCATCTGGCCGGCGTTGCCACCAATGGCGACGAGACCGCGACGCATCGTGTGCCCGATTTCATTGCCGGCATCACCATCAATCAGAAGCATCCCGCCGGTCATTCCTTTGGGTGACCCGCGATACCCGCCGCCGACAAGGTGCCCGCTGTTACCGTGCACGTGAATCGAGCCTCCGCGCATTTCGGCACCGACCCAATCCGCGGCGTCACCACTGACGTGAATCGAGCCGCCACGCATCTGGCTGCCGAGATGCCGGCCGACGGGACCCGCGGTGCGAATGCTCCCGGACCGCATGTGGGCGCCCAGCCAGTGGACGCCCGCGAGGTTGCCTTCGATCTCAAATTGCTGATCGCGGGGATCGCCGGACACGGAAAACATCTCCGCCAGCGGGATCTTGCGGTTCCCGTGAAAGATCTCATACCGCTCGATCTCGGCGAGCGTCTGATCGGCCACCCGATCAGGAGTCAGGCCTTCGACTTCGACCGGGATCGATGTTGTACCCACATAACGGAGACGAAGCACCATCGCAGACGGTATCCTGCACGCGGCGTCCAAAAGCTTTGGCCCATAGACTATCGCACCGGACGGGCGATGACCAAGTTGAGAGCGGGAGCAATCACGTGAAACGCGGGGCGATCGTGCTGTGCGGCGGGCAGTCGACCCGCATGGGCCACGATAAGGCGTCGCTGCCGTTCGGCGACGAGACTATGCTGCAGCGCGTCGTGCGACTGCTCGGAACCGTGGTTCCACCGGAATTCATCGTGGTCGTCGGTGCGCGGGATCAGGTTCTGCCTGCGTTACCGGCGACAGTCACGGTGGTGCGCGATGCCCGTGACGCACGGGGGCCGCTGGAAGGCATGGCGGCGGGACTGCGGGGGACGAAGCCCGATGTCGCAGCGGTCTACATCACCAGTGGCGATGTGCCGTTGCTTGAGCCTGCGTTCGTCGAGTTTCTGTTCGGTCAGCTGGACGACTACACAATTGCGGTGCCGGTCGACGGTGAGTTTCATCATCCACTCGCCGCAGTCTATCGAACGACCGTGCTGAGCGCGGTGGAAAGCCTTCTGGCTGTCGATCGCTTGCGGCCGCGGTTTCTGTTCGACGAAGTCCGCACGCGGGAAGTCCCTGTTGAAGCGCTGCGCGCGGTCGATCCGGAATTGAAAACGCTCGCCAATCTCAACCGTCCGGAAGAGTATCAGCGAGCGCGAAGGGACGCGGGCATCCATCCGGCCTGATCCTACGGTCCCATCATCATTCCGGACGACAGCATCGCCCCGGCCTTCCGCGGATTCGGCTTCGCCTTACCCTTCTTCTTCCCGGTCCCTGCATTGGGCATTCCGGGATACGGCGATGATCCTTCACCGGATAACATCCCCGGGTAACCACCCCCATCCAGCGGATTAGCCGCGGCAGCGGGATCTTTCCCCTTGATGCTCTCGAAGGCTTTGCGTTCCCGGTCGACGCGGTCCTGCACCTGCTTCTCCTTGTCTGCGTCGACACCCGGGGCGATTGCTTTCAGTTCGCCCAGGTCGGTCATCACGACCGCCGTGGCAGGAATACCAATCATCCCCTTGCGGTCACCGGCGAGTTTCAGATCTTTGTGATCATCGCCCGACACGCGCAGATCGCCCACGCCGTCGAGGTAAAGATCATCGGTCTGGAACGCGACTTCTTCTTCACGGAATGACGGCTTGGCGAAATCGAGATGCCAGGTCTTCTTC
>DASRYX010000781.1:0-12629 GCA_035686985.1 Planctomycetaceae bacterium
CCGATCCCGACGAACCCGGTGAAACCAGCGGAATCGAAGTCTTCCATAAAGCGCGTCGCGTCGTGCCACGGACCGGCGGACAAAAGCGTTATGTCGACGCGATCCGCAATCATGATCTCACGTTCTGCGCCGGGCCGGCGGGCTCGGGCAAGACGTATCTCGCCGTCGCCATGGCCGTGAACGCCCTGCGGCAGGAACAGGTTCGCAAGATCGTACTGGTCCGCCCCGCGGTCGAGGCCGGTGAGAAACTGGGCTTTCTCCCGGGGGACATGCTCGCCAAGGTGAATCCGTACCTGCGACCGCTGCTTGATGCCCTCGGCGATATTCTCGACTTCGAACAGGTCCAGCGTTACCTCGACCGCGACGTGATTGAAATTATTCCGCTGGCGTTCATGCGCGGCCGGACACTCAACAGCACCTTTATGATTCTCGATGAAGCTCAGAACACCACCGTCACGCAGATGATGATGTTTCTGACGCGTATGGGGAATCACTCGAAGATCGTGGTCACCGGCGATGCGACGCAGACCGACTTGCCCGATAAAGTTCAAAGCGGTCTGAACGACGCGTTGCACCGGTTGCGGAATGTTCCCGGCATCGCGACGGTGACGTTGTCCGGTGAAGATATTGTGCGGCACCCCCTCGTGCGGCGGATCGTTGCGGCGTATGATGCGGACCGCACCTTGCGGACGGGCGACGGGTCACCAGCGGGCGACGCTCCGGTCACGAGCGGAACCACGCCGGCCGCAAGTCCCATCGGCACTGAGGAGGTCGCCCCTTCCTCGGTTCCTCCTACTGTTTGATTCTCAATGCGACTGTTTTCCCAGCGCCGGTCGCGGTCGGCCAAGGCCGCGACATTGACGGCCGCGACGAAGCTTTCAGGCCGTCTCAGCGGGCATCTCCGCAACGTCGACGTGTTGCTTCGTCTGGCCATCTGCGCGGGCTTTCTGGTCCTGATGGTTGGCGTTCTCGGCAGTTGGCGGGCACCGTTCCGCTATCGCCTCGGGGAATACGTCGCTGACGGAATTCTCGCGCGCATCGACTTCGAGCGCGTGAATCTCCGCAAAACGGAACTTGCGCGGCTCGACCGGGAACGGCTGGTCGCTCCGATCTTCCGCAATGATCCGGAACCGCTGCGCGAATTGACGGCCACGCTGCGGAATGACTTGTTCGAAGTGGCGGCGGTGCATGATCCGAATGACCTCGCTGAAGTCGTGAGATCGGCGTTTGGGTTTCAAACCAGCACCACTCAGCAGCACCCGATGCCGGAGGCGATGCAGCGCGACTGGGAAGCGCTGCGGATGGTCATCGGCCCGCAGGAATCGAAAGAACGCACGATTGATGAAATCGTCGATCAGTTTACGACGTTCACCGCGCCGCTGCGCGCGAGTGGCGTGCTCAATCCGGCGGAAATCGGCCGGCACGACCTGACGCTTGATCGGTCAATCAGCGTCATGGCTGCCGATGCCGTCATCGACGATCAAGCGCCGCTCGAAACATTCCCGGCGTCGCAGGCCTTGCTCGATGAATCCCTCAAAGCCGGTGGTCGACTGGCGCAGCAGTGGAACCAGTTCGCCACGTTGTCGCGCATCCAGCCGATTCTGGAACGCTGGCTCCGGCAACGTGTCGCGCCTACGCTGGTCTACGATGAAGAGTCGACCATCCGGCGTCTGCGACAGGTTCGCGACTCCACGCCGCAGGAGCGTGATAAATATCAACGCGGTCAGGTGCTGGTGCCTCCCGGTGCGTGGATCGACGAAGAAACGCTCGACATTCTCCGGGCGCAATATGACGCCATTGAAACCGCGACGTCGTGGACAGATCGCGCGATTCGCCTGGCGGTGTCGATGGCGCTGCTGCTGGTCCTCGGCGGCGTGATGGCCTATTACCTGCAGCGCAATGAACCGCGCGTCGTCCACCATGTGGGCCGCATGACGGTCTACCTCACGACTGTCACGCTCGCAATTGGAATCGGGCGGCTGTTTTCCGGATTCAGCTGGGGCGGTGAACTCGTCCCGATCCTGTCAGCCGTGATGATTCTGGCCATCGCCTACAACCAGGTTCTGGCGGCGCTCACGGGGTTTGCCCTCGCGCTGATCATGACGCTCGCCGGTGGCGGGAACGTGGGCGACTTCGTGGTCAACATGAGCACAGTCGCCGCCGCAGTGGTACCGATGACCTCGATTTCGTCGCGATCGAAAATCGTCGTGGTCGGATTCTGGACGGCTCTCACCTACTTCGTCGTTGACTGGGGAATGGCGATCATTCGCTTCCAGCAGTTGGAGCGTTTGTGGACCGACTGGAATCTCCTGTCGGATAGCCTTTCCGGCGCCACCGCATGCTTTGTGACAGGGCTGCTGGTCTCGGGGATTCTTCCCTTCGTCGAACAGATCTTTGGTGTCGTGACTGATCTGAGCCTGCTCGAACTGAGTGATGTCGGTCATCCGTTGCTGCAGGAACTGGTCCGCCGGGCGCCGGGGACGTACAACCACTCGATCGGTGTCGCGACGATTGCAGAAACCGCAGCGGACACCATCGGCGCGAACGGGCTGCTTTGCCGCGTGGGAGCGTATTTCCATGACATCGGGAAGATGCTGAAGCCGCAGTATTTCGTCGAGAACGTTTCGCCCGGACAGGAGAGTCGGCACGCGCATCTGAACCCGGCGATGAGCACGCTGGTCATCATCGGCCATGTCAAGGATGGCGCCGACCTCGCCCACCAGCACAATCTTCCGCAGTCCCTCATTGATTTCATTGAACAGCACCACGGCACCACGCTCGTTGAGTACTTCTTCCGTGCGGCGAATAAAGCCGCCGAGGCGCAACCCGAAGAATTCCGTACCGTGGTCGAAGAGTCGGCGTTCCGTTACCCCGGCCCGAAACCGCAGACCCGCGAAGCGGCGGTGATGATGATCGCCGACGCCGTCGAAGGCGCGAGCCGGACCTTGGATGAACCGACACCGAAACGTCTGGAAACGCTGGTGCATGACATCGCGATGAAGCGTCTGCTCGACGGTCAGTTTGACGAAAGCTCGCTGACCCTGTCGGAACTGGCGATCGTTGAAGATTCGCTCACCAAGTCGCTCATCGGCATTTACCACGGCCGCATCAAATATCCCGATCAGAAGAGCGCGTGATTCCACGCATGCCGTCCACTCATCTTTCCATCCAGAACCGGCAATCCGCGGTCCCAGTCGACATCGGCTCGCTTGAGCAGAAGTTGCGACAGGCCATCGCCGTGGAAGAGACGGCCTCGGTCGACGTGACCGTGTTGCTGGTGGATGACGTGGAAATTCACCGGTTGAATCGCGAGTTTCTGAATCACGACTGGCCGACGGATGTCATCACTTTTTTTAATGACGATACGCCAGCCGTTGGGACGGATCCCGACCGCCGCGGGCGCGGTCGGCACCTGACGGGCGAACTGGTTGTGAGCGTTAACACCGCCGAGCGCGAAGCCGTGCGGCAGGGCTGGCGCGTCGACGACGAATTATTGCTATACTGCGTCCACGGGTGGCTGCACCTGTGCGGTTATGACGATTTGACGGACGACGAACGCCCTCTCATGCGGCAGCGAGAACGCGAGCTGCTGGCCCTGTTCGGGTTGACGCCCACAGATCTCGAAGACTGAACCCTTTCCCCGATGATGATCTCGGATACATCTTTCCTTTTGCATGACTCGACAATGAACTGTGATCTCGCCGTGAGGCTGATTGCCGCTCCGCTCCGGGGGAGTCATCGCTCATGATCGGGCTTCCTCTGCTGGTGGTCTTTCTTCTCGCGCTCGTCAGCTGGGCGGCCTTCGGCTGCTATGCCCTCACCGACTATTCCTATAGCCGCCTGGAAGAACTCTGCGAGCGGAAAGGCGTCATCGAACGTTTTCAGGAAATTCTTCGCCAGCAGGACCTTGGACTGCTGGGGATGCAGGTATTGCAGACGCTGTCGACGCTGGGACTCGCCATTGCGGCGGTGGCCTGGATCGGTGTTCCGGTCGAGCACGGTACTTCCGCGCTGCTGAAGAGCTTCGGCCAATACACGCTCAGCCTTGCTGTCACGGTGTTCTTCGCCGATCTCTTGCCGTGGACCGTGGCACGCGTGGCGAGCGAGCCGTTTCTGTTCCGCTTCTGGCCGATCATGCGCGTCTGGCTCTGGATCTTATGGCCCGTGCTGGTGTTTGTCCGGCAAGCCGACCGGTATGCCCATCGCATGCGCGGCCGGGGCGACCCGCAGACTGATGACAAGTCGGTGATCGGCGAGGAAATTCTCACCGTGGTCGACGAAGGACGGCGTGAGGGCCTACTGGAGCAGAACGCCGGGCAGATGATCGAGCGGGTGATGGACTTCCAGCACGAGAACGTTGGCGCGATCATGACACCCCGCATCGACATGATCTGCATCCAAGTCGATGCCAGCCTGGATGATGCCCGTCGGGAGTTGATCGAGGCGGGACATTCGCGCGTGCCGATTATCGGCGACTCGACCGATGACATCTTGGGAATTCTGTACGCGAAAGACTTGCTGAAAGCCCTTGAACCACGCCGGGCTCCGCAGGATCCGATTCCAGTCCTGCGGGACATCATCCGCGATCCGGTATACATTCCGACCACGACGCCAATTCCAAAACTGCTCGATCTGATGCGTCGCGAGCATGTTCAAATTGCGATTGTCAACGATGAATACGGCGGCGTCGCCGGGCTCGTGACGATGGAAGATATTATTGAAGAAATCGTTGGCGAGATCGCGGACGAATACGACGACGAACAACCACCGGAAGAGATTGTTGTCGTCTCCGAGACCACCGTCGATGTCGACGGCCGGGTGCACATCGATGATTTGAACGCCCGGTTCGAGTTTCAGCTTCCCGAAGATCAGGGCTTCGACACCATCGGCGGGTTCGTATTTTCGCTGATCGGACGGATGCCGGCGGCTGGCGAGACGACGGAATGGAACGGCCTCCGGATGACCGTCCTCGCCGCTGATCCGCGGACGATTGAACGCCTGCGAATCGAACGCGTTGTCGATTCCGCCACGGAAAACGCGACCGCCACAGCGGAATAAGCGCCGCTCGTTACGGCCCGATGAGAGAACCGTGACGAGCCTGTTCCGCACGACTTACGGGTTGCCGTTATTGATGACCGTGACACTCGGGGCAAACAGCTGGGTCAGCTGGTTGACAATCACCGAGTCGGCTTCCAGGATGATCGCCGTTCCCGCGGTCACCGTCCGGCCCGACTGCACGGTCAATCGGTCCTGACCGTTGTTCGCGGTGTCACCCACTTTCCAATCAACCGTGCCGGTCACCGTCATATTCTGGTAGACGTAGTTGTCAGGCCCGCCCGAATCCACGGTCAGGTTTGCCAGCGCGTTCACGCCGCCCACGACACCGACCAGGTGTGTCGCCCCGAGACCGCTCTGGCTGGTGAGATCAAAGGCACCGTTGACTGTGCCATCAACGCGCACAAAGTGATTGGCGAGGCCCGAACTGGTCAGGATGACGTTATCGACGAGGTTCACACCGCCGAACAGATGCACGCTCCCCGCCGTCGCGGTCAGGTTGTTCGCCAGATTGACCTGATTTCCTCGAACGAGAATCGCCCCGGCGGACACGGTATTCAGATCCACGAGAAGGGCCGTGTTCGCGCCCGAAGAGTCGATCAGGAACGAGCCACTGGTCGTGACGGTGTCGGACAGAGTTACAGCATTGATGGCACCGCCGCGAGCGCGAATCGTGATGTTACCAACGGCGGACACCGTCCCGTTGATGTCCAGATTGCGCCCGGCGGGAATGAGGAAGGTGAGCGGGCCGCTCGTCGAGACGACGTTGCCCGTGATGAGCACATTCCCCGTCATGCTGAACACGCCGCCGTTTTCGGTCAACGTGCCGACATTCAGCGTGACGTCACCATTCGCCTCGATTGCCGACGGCTGTGCGGTCGTCGTCAACGCCAACGCATTCACCGTGATGGAGGCGATGTTGTCGGCACCGAAGTGACCGCCCATGGTCACCGAGCCGCCCACGTTATTCACCGTGACGGCACTGGCTCCCCATCCACCCTGAGCGAAGTTGCCGTTGACCTGAAGATTCCCGCCAACCAGCAGGTTGTTCAGTGAAACGGCCCCCGTCCCGGTGAGCGCCTTGGTGATATTCAGCGTATCCGTGAACAAGGTCACCGAGAAGGCACCCTGATTCAGGGTCTCATTCAGGTTGACCGTTGAACCGCGGAATTCCGTGTTTCGCGGCAGGTTGAAGACGGCCGGGATACTCGCGAAGAACGTGACCGTGGCCGTCGAGTTGCTGCCAAAGACCATGTTCTCAATCGTCGCCGTCAACCGGGACAGATCGTTCGTATCCACGGTCATATTGGTCGAAGCCGGCGCGACGGCCTGGTTGTAGATCTCCAGCGTCCCGCCGGTTCCGTTCGGGGCAAAGATCACGCTGTTATTCAGCCCCGTACCGTTGAGGTCACCCGCGAGCGTCAATGTTCCGCCGCCCAGCCGGATGTCGCCCGCGGTGACATCGACGGCCTGCAGATTGACCGCGGCCCCGTTCACCACCAGCGATTGAATCGCAGCGGTTCCACCGATCGCCCCGGTGACGGTGACATTGCCATCGTTCGCGGTGGAGGTTTCGTCGGCGGCGATCAATTCCAGATTGGATGCTGCCCCAGCGTCGTTCACCGTGCCGGTGATCGTGAGGTTGTCGCCGGCTCCCAGCCCGGTGGTGAGGGTGATGGTGGGATCCGTGCCATCGAGCACGACCGCGCCGGTCAATCCGATCGACTGGGTTGTCGCCGTCAGATCGCCGCGTGTGCGGATCGTCGTCGCGGTGATGGCAATGTTCTGTGCCGTCACGTTGTTCACGATCGCGTCGGCAATGGTCCCGGCGATCACTTTGGAGATGGTGAACTGATTGACGTTCGTGACCGCCCCATTCAGCGTGACGGTGTTCGCATCGCGGAATTGCAGGTTACCAGCATTACCGGTGATGGTGCCCGTGAAGAGAATTGCGGCGGCGGTATTGGCGCTGTTGACGACGTTGCCGACACCGTCAAACGTGATATTTCCCTGAACGGTGACCGCCCCGCCGGTCGATTGCAATCCGCTCGCGGCCGTGATCGTCGGGGCAGTGAGCGTGATCCCCCCTGCGGCCGCGGTGGTGCCATTGAGATCAATCGCCGTGGTCGCGGTTGCGGTCAAAGCGCCGACTCCCGTCAACGCGATGTTGGTTCCCACAGTGACGCCGCCGTTATTTGCATTGAGCGTTGCGCCCTGGGTGCCAGAAATACCGCCAGAGAAACTGACGTTCTGCCCGGTGACCACCACGGTTTGACCGCTGACCGTCGAGTTCGCCGAGGTCACCGTCACATTGCCGCCGGCCGTCACGGCGTCGCTGTTAAAGCTCACGCCGCCCGTCCCGGCGGTCAACGCCACCGTTCCCGTCGTACCGATGCTGGTTTTCGCCCCGGCCGTACCGACTTGAACCGCACCAGCGACATTCGTCGCCGTGGCGGTCAGCGATGTCAGCGGCGTTCCCGTGCCGAGATCGCCGCGCAGCTGAACGGCTCCGCCCGACAGCGTCAGGTTCCGGGCACCGTTCAACCCGTTCGCGCCGGCACCGGTATTGATGACCGTCGTACCACTGCCCGAATTGATCGTCACATCATTGGTGAGATTGATCGGTAAGGTGGCTCCGCTCGCGCCGACGGTCACTGCCAGATTGTTCGTGAAGATATCTGCTCCGAGATTGATTGTCTCGGAAGCGAGGCTGACGCCGGCCGTCGCGACACGGTTGACCGCCGTACCGATGCTGTCGTTGATATTCAGCGTATCGGTGCCATCGCCGGCATTGTTCGCAACCTGCAGCCCCTCGAATCCATCGCGGAATCCGTTGATGGTGATGGTGTCGTTGCCGCCGCCGGTGTTAATGATCAGATTGTTGAAGGCGGGCAGCGTGGTGGCATCAAATGTAATGGTGCCCGTTCCGGATCCCGTGCCACCCGAGACGGTTCCGCTGAGAGTGATCGTCTCGCCGGAATCCGAGAAGGTGTAGGTCGAGGTATTCGAGTCGAAGCTGATGATGAGATTGTTGCTGACCCCGGTGCCGCCGTAGACCACATTGCCATTAGCAAGGCCCGTCAGCGTCGCCGCGAGCAGCGAACGCGCTTCCAGCTGATGATCCAGTGATGAGAAGCCGGACGACCGGGACCGCTGCCGCTGCCCAAAGCTGAGTGCCACATCCGCCGCTTGATCCTGCCGTCCACCCCGGCGGCGTTTATGTGCGGCCAATGGGCGTTGTGTTGCAAGTCGTTTCAACATCCGAGACCACAACGTCAACATGAGGGGCCCTCCTCAGCCAGGACTGGTAGACACAATGATTCGACCGCAATTCTGGAAAGCTGCGGGGGTGATGTCAAGTAATAACGATTCTGCCAAATGGGCGACTTGGGAGAATTCCCTATATCCAGCCGATCGCACCAGCGATCCGATCCCTGCAGATTCTAACGGATTGTTGCCGGCAGGCATCGCTCGCGCAGGCGGAGAGCTGGAGCTTCAATTAAGGCTGTCATCAAAGCCCCCAAGGCCACTGACAGCACTGTCGACAACCCCGCGTGCAGAAAGAAGCGGGCATCAAAAACCATCGTTTCTGGTAGTAGGTCATCAATAAGATGATACGCCGCCATGTGGACCAGATAGATGCCATAGGATCGACGCCCGATGAAGACCAACGGAACTGAGATCCACCGGCAATGTCTCTCGATCTTCGAAAAACATCCGGCCAGCCCGAGCATCATCACTGCTCCGAAACCGAGATAATTCAGCGTGAAACCCGGACCGTGAATCAACGGGCTATCGTAAGCCCTCTGCGTCAGCGGCCAGAGACAGGCAATCGCCGCAACGCTCCACAGCAGGCAGTATCGCCGCATGATCCGGATGGTCGCGTCACACTCAAAATGCCACCAGTACGCCAGAAGTGAGCCGAACAAAAGCGAATCAATCCGCACATGCGTGGCGAACATGTGCGTCTCTCGATTAAAGGGCACGGTCATCATCAACCAGCACCGGTATGTCAGCACGGAGAACAGGACCAGCACGCATCCCGACACAATGACGCGCCGGCGATCCAGTGTCCCGGTCGAGCTTGCAACCCACATCACAGCCGCAATCACCACGTAAAAATGTTCTTCAACGGCCAAGGACCATGTATGACGCCAGACCCGTCCGACGTAGTTCTGAAGAAAGCACACTTCCCCGACCCAGGGCCAGAACTCAATGACCTGCGCGGCGTAAATCTGCCCGAGAAACGTTATCGCCAGCAGAGCGTAAAACGCAGGGTAGATCTTGAATGCCCGCCGTCCGAGAAATCGAAGCGGATCGATCTTCCCTGTTCGACGGTGCGCCGCACACAGAAGTCCGCCGACAAGAAAACCGCTCAGCACGAAGAAGAGATCGACTCCACTCCAGCCGACCTGCCGAACCTTCAACGTCAGCCACCAGTGATAGCCGACGACCGTCTGATTAATCGGCAGGGTGTGGTGACACAGAACGAGCAGGACAGCGACGCCGCGCAACACATCCAACGACATGATCCGCGTCGGTGGTTCCTCCCCCGGAACGCGCTGACCGTCGGTGAGGCGTGCGGGAAGTGGCTCGCAGGTAACTGTCATAGCCCGATGATGCTAACCATGAGCCTGAGGGTTTGCAGCACGCGGGGCTTTGAATCCGCAGGAAATCGTCGCGTTTGCGACCAGGATCTCGCATCGTCCCAAGGACTAACCAAAGAGATCGGTCAGCGGACGCGGATCGTCGATGATTGACACCGGGCGGCCTTGCGGGTCGGGCAGTCTCACTTCGGGATCAATTCCCAAGGCATGATAGATCGTCGCCGCCAGCCGCTCGGGAGCCAGCGGCTCGGTCGACGGATAGGCACCGTCTTTGTCCGATTCTCCATAGACGATCCCGCCGCGCACACCGGCCCCGGCGATCAACCCGGGGAACAATGTCGCCCAGTGATCACGACCGCCCGTGCGATTGACGGTGTGCGTCCGCCCCATTTCACCGACGGCCACCACGAGCGTTTCATCGAGCAGACCGCGTTCGGCGAGATCGTCCAGCAATGCCGATGTCGCTTGATCAAACCCCGGCAACAGATGCTTGCCGACATCGTCCGCATTGATGTGCGAATCCCATCCGTAACCGTTCGGTCCGTCCCAATGCACGGTGACGAACCGCACACCGGCTTCGACGAGCCGTCGCGCCATCAAGGTGGACTGTCCGAATAGATGACGACCATACCGGTCGCGTTTTTCGGGCTTTTCCTGGCTGAGATCCAAAGCCGCACGCGTCCTGGACGAGGTCACCAGGTTCATCGCACGCTGCTGAAAGCGATCATACGCGGACAGCGTCCGTGAGGTTTCTAACGACGCCAGTTGCCGGTCGAATTGCTCCAGCAGCGATTGCCGGCGATCAATCCGCGCGTGCGGGACTTCCGACGACGAGAGCAAACCGTCGAGCTGAAATGTCAGTTCGGCATCGGTACAGTCACGAAAGTAAGGATCATCCTTGTCATCGCGTTTGTCGATGCGGGTTGTGACAGGATCATACGCCCGGCCTAACCAGCCGGCATATTCGCCCGGCCGGACCAGTTGCACGGAATAGGTCTGTAGCCGTCCGAGAAAATTCGGCACCACGGCATAGTTCGGCAGTTCTCGCGGCGGTCCGAACTGCTGATTGGCGACGCAATCGACGACGGAGCCCATCGACGGCCAGTCTTTCGGCGTCGCATTGAAGCCGCCGCCGATCGGCACATGCCAGCGCTTGCCGGTCTGGATGTAGTGACCGCCCCCGCTGTGATCGTGGTAATCATGCGAGAATGTGCGGACCACCGCGTATTTGTCCGACCGTTCCGCAAGCAACGGCAACTTTTCGCAGATCTGCAGTCCCGGTGTCCGTGAGGCGATCGGACTGAAATGTCCACGAATTTTGTCCGGCGCGAACGGCTTCAGATCGAATGTTTCATGCGAGCTCGGGCCGCCGAAGAGAAAGAGAAAGATCACGGACTTCGCGCGGGCGTTATGAAACGGGGCTTCGGCCTCGGCCTGCATCACCTTCGGCAGCGATAAGCCCAGCAGACCGGCACCACCCGCCTGCAGGAGCGCGCGGCGTGATGTCGGCGTGGCGAAAGGTGAAGCCAGTGTGAGCATCCGAGTCCTCACTTCCCGCGACATGAATCAATAACTCTTCATAAGATATCGGCGGCCTCTGCAAGTGTCGAGAGGCAATGCCTGTGATACACTGCCTCGTTCCAGAAAATCGCAGCGGGATACGAACGCAGAATGGATTCCACGGCTATCAGCTCTCAAACCGTCTCGTTTGTTGTCGAGCGGTATCTCTCGGGCTGTCGGATCGACAGTTTTCTGGCGAAGCACCTGCGGAACTACACGTCATGGCGGCTGCACCGCCTCGTGCGGGCCGGACAATCATGGGTGAATGGCGAGCTGGCGACTTACAAGCAACGGGTCTTCACCGGGCAGGAAGTGTCCGTGCGGTTGCTGGAGCCGCCAGATGACCTGATGCCGCCCGACCCGATTCCTGTACCGATTGTTTACGAAGACGATTGGTTCCTGATTGTCGACAAACCGGCAGGTCTCGTGATCCATCCGTGTGGAGAAAGTCCGCGGGGCACGTTGACCAACGCGATCCAGTGGTATCTCGATACACAGACCGCCTTGCCGGGCTTGCAGCGTCCCGGCGTGGTCCATCGGCTCGACCGCGAAACCAGCGGCCTCGTCGCCGTGGCGAAACACCATCTGGCCCACCGCCTGTTGTCGATTCAGTTTCAGAAAGGCCGCGTCTCCAAGGCGTATGTGGCGCTCGTCGATGGCGTGATGAACGATGATGAAGGTGTGATCGATCTGCCGATCGGTCGCGTGCCCGGTTGCAGCAGCGCACTGATGACGACCCGCGGCGACTCCCTCGATGCCCGGGCGTCGAAAACAGCCTACGAAGTCCTGGAACGTTTTCCGCGGCACACGTTAGTCCGCGCGAAACCCCGCACCGGTCGATTACATCAGATTCGCGTGCATCTCTCCGCGATTGGTCACCCCGTCATCGGCGACGAGTACTACGGCCCGTTCGGCGAACTCAAACCGCCGCGACCGGAACGGCTCGCCAACGGCAAACGCCCCGGTCCGCCGATGTCACCGTGGATCGACCGCCATGCCCTTCACGCCGAAGGCCTGTGCCTGACGCATCCGATCGACGAGCACTGGATGGAATTCAACGCCCCAATCCCGGCGGATATCGTGGCGGCGATCGAAGCGGTGAGAAATGGTTGATGGTTTATGGTCAATGGCTGATGGAAAGAGCAGGATATCCATCTCTGTCCATGAGCTACTAACCATCAACCGTTCGCCGCTACATCGTTCCCCCGGCGCACAATTCGGTCAGTTCATCAATCGACGACAGCAGATCGAGTTCATCATCCGAGCACGGCAGTAGTTCGAGGTCGAGTTTGTTGAGACCGTTGAACGCGGCGACTTTGTACGCTTCCGCCATGGTCGGGTAGTTGAAGACGGTATCGCGGAAGTATTCGATCGTCCCGCCAAGCGCCATCACGGCCTGCCCGATGT
>DASRYX010000782.1:0-5932 GCA_035686985.1 Planctomycetaceae bacterium
TGCCGATGCAGAACACAAACAGAATCAGGCCGAATTCCTTGACGAACTCCAGGGTGTGGTGATCGATCGGCTCATAAAAGTGTCCCACGAGCAGACCGGCGAACAAAACGCCAGCGGTTCCCAGCTTGACGCCCCGGACACGGACCCCGCCAAAGGTCATCCCCATCACGGAGACAAAGGCCAGAATCGCAATCGCCTGCGCGGTCGGATTCGTCTGGTGAAGCTGAAGAATCCAGTTCATGGATGATTGCGCCAGTGGGTTGTACGCGTCGCACAGCGGATGCGCATCGTATGACTGATGGTAAAGTCATTTCAAGGAGTTGCTCAGGTTTGACCGAACGCCGTCGTTCAATTCCAGCTCAAGCAGCAAGAGCTCCGCTCGCGCGTGCAAGGAGTTCCGCTGCGTATGTGCGCTCTACTCCGCACGTTCCGTCGATGGAAATCCTTCTAACTGCCGATAAAGTTCAGAGGCGAGGAGAGTCGACGTGTTCGCCGGACTTGGGACGTCAACCATGTCGGGCATCGCCAGGCCAATGAGCGGCAAGCTCTGCCGATCCACGTTCGCGAAGGGCTCCGGTCGATGCCAGCGGGTGACCTGCGACTTTTCTCGGACACCGCATCGTCACGTGAAGTGGCAGGGCGGCTGCAAGATTTTCGCGATGATCCGATTCGGGTGATGACCGGGCTGCACGAGCAGTGCGGGGACTGCGCGACTTTCACGGAAGGGGCATCACAGCTGCACTTCGTCTTTAGCCCGCAGCTCAATCGGGAGCTACTCACCCAACCCGAGAATTTTCATTCAAGTTTCTTTGCGGTCAGGGGCTCGCGCTCTTCCGCTCAACGCCGTTTGACTTCCGGTTTGTTGAGCATGAACGGCCAGCAACACAAGCAGAGCCGGCGCACCGTGCAGACGGTGTTTCAGCGACAAGCCATTCAGGGGTATCTCCCGACAATTCAACGATTCACGGAGGAGATGCTCGACAGCTGGCAGACGCGTCGTGAAATCAATCTTTGCCGCGAGATGACAGAATTGATGTTGCGGGTGACGAGTACCGTGCTGTTTGGTCTGTCCGACCATGACTCTGCCTTTGAGATTGGACGGATGATTGATGAATGGGTGCACCTGAACCATGAAATTGGAATCGGCGCACTCGTCTCTGACGTGGGGATTTCTGAACAATACGCGGAACTCCTTGGCTTCGCAGAGAGATTGGAAGTCGAGATTGCCCAACTCATCCTGCACCGTCGAAGCGATACGAGCGACCGTCATGACGTACTATCGATGCTTCAAGGTGCGCACGAATCCAGCGGTAATCTGGGCGCGGAAGAACTCATCGGGCAGACGGCATTAATTTTTGCTGCAGCCCATCTGACAACGGCTCATAGTCTCACTTGGGGATTGTTTCTGCTGGCGCAGCATCCGTCAGTGATGCAGCGGGTCTGGAAGGAATTCCATGCCCATCTCCATGATGGCTTTCCCTCTCCGGAAGAAGTCGCTCGTCTCGTTGAGTGCGAACTGGCATTGAAGGAGAGCATGCGCATACTGCCCGCATCGGCGTATTCACAGCGCATTGCGACCGTGGCGACCCAACTGGGGGGCATGTCACTGCCAAAGTACAGCGTCGTCATTTTCAGCCAGTACATCACCCATCGACGTCGCGAGTTCTATGCTGACCCCGCGGCGTACATTCCGCATCGGTGGGCCGCGCTCTCGCCGTCGCCGTACGCCTATCTGCCCTTCGGTGCGGGCTCGCGCATGTGCGTGGGCGGGCCGTTGGCGATGCTCATCCTCAAGACGGCGATTCCCACGATTCTGCAGAGATACAAGCTGACCATGGTACCGCACTCCGATGTCAGCGGACGGGTCGTCTCGACGATGCTTTCACCATCCGGTCCGATCTGGATGCGGCTGTCTTCGCCGGACGGTCGCTTCACCGCGGAGCCCGTAACCGGCAACATCCACTCGCTCATCGACCTGCGCGAAGTACGGCGTCGACGCGCTGCCGCGTAATCAGGCCGCGTGCTTCACGATCGAAGCCGCACGTGTCGCACTCACTCGCCGTGGGTGGCCATCGAGGAATGCTCCGATGAACGTGTGTTCGACGAACGAGCAGTAGCTGGCCCAGGAGAGGCTGAGTGTTGCCGATGCCGCGATGACGAACTGGATTTCGGCAGGCCAGTCCGTGCGGCTCAGCGCGAGGTGACACGCCGCCGCGATCGGATGATGGATGAGATAGATCCAGTATGAAGCGCGCGACCAGCGTTGCAGAGTGCTGGACGCGCTTCGGCGATCCCCGAGCGCCGTCTCCGCCAAACCGCGCGTCGTCAGCACGACGCCCGCAGCGATCAGCCCCGCCAGCAGGAAGCGATGGGTCCATCCCAACTGTGTTGGATCAGGATTGGCGGTGAGCCGCGGATGCTGTAACACCGCGGAAGAATGTTTCAGATATGCAATGAGAAGAGGAGCCGAGGCGGCGAGCGCGCCGGCGCCCGCCGCGAGACTCCATTGCGACGCGCGGGCTGAAATCGCACCCGGGTCGCGTCTCACAACACGCTGGGTTGTCGCACCCGCGGCAAAGAACAGTCCGAGCCAGACAAATTTCACCGGCTCGGGCCACCAGAAGTGTTCGAATCCGAGAAGAATCGCGGGGCGGAGCGCCAGCAGGGAGCCGCCAGCAAGAATCAGCAGCAGGCTCGACCGAGGCGACGTCCAGTCTCGTGCTAGCCAGCACTGCAATTTGTTGAGTCGGTCCGTCCACGATGAGAGTAGGATCCGACGCGGTGCATCCGTCCACAGGCGCGGCGTTCCACCGGTGATAATCGCCTGCCACGAAGCGAGCAAGCCACAGTAGAGAATCAGGTTCTGCAAGTACCAGAGATTGCTGGGGCCCCACAGACCAGTGTCATAGATGCCTAGCTTAAAGCTCTGAAGCTTCCTGAGCGTGACGAGGCCATCCATTACCCAGCCACCCACCCACAGATGCAGTTCAATGGGTAGGAGCAGTGCGGCGAACAAGAGGCCGGGGCGACCAATCCGTCGCCACCGCGACTGCAGGAAGCCATGCGTCCCATCTCTGGCCAGCGCCTGAGCCGCGCCGTAGCCGCTCAACCAGAAGAAAAGCGGCATGACCAGCAGTAGCGCGGACCACATCAAAACATCAATTTGAGCGCTGGGCTCGGGGTGTCGCGTGGGCCACGTGAGCCCGGGTAACGGATGCGCGGCGAACGGAATCGCCGCGTGCAGCAGCACGACAGCGAACATCACAGCAACTCGCAGCCGATCCAATCCAGGCTGGCGATGCTCCATCGCAGGGGCAGATCGCGCCATCAGAGGACCCGCCACGACACCTTGCGGACGCCAGAACTCCCCCCTTGGCGTTCAGGCATTCCGCACCCGGATAGTGGCTCATCGACGTCTCGCGCGGAAAACATGAATACCTGCGTGACCGGAGTCGACAGTCTGCAGATTCTGCCGAAGTTCGCGGGCGTTTCCAGAAAGTCTGCAGACTGAACCTTGAACGGTGACTGCCTGCTCGTGACAATTCGCGTGAATGCTCTCCATCACATCTCATCATCCGCGGTCGAGCCCTTGAGTGAAACCGGAGTGATCATCCATCTCCAGCAGTGAAAGGGAATTGATGAGTGACCGCATTGGTGTCGTGACGGGCGGCGGCGACTGTCCGGGTCTCAATTCGGTCATTCGGGCCGTGGCGAAGGCGGCCATCCGCCGCGGCTGGACGGCCGTGGGCATCGTGGGTGGTTACGAGGGCCTGCTGTCGCCGCAGAAGACCATTGAGTTAACCGGCCACGTACTCGACGGCCTGCTGGTGCGCGGCGGGACGATTCTGGGAACCGCGAATCGCGGACGCTTCTCCGCTAAAGTGGGTCACGGCGAATCCCGGTTGCTGCCGACCCATCTGATGGAGGACACACTTCAAGGCATCCGGCAACTGGGTCTCGAAGGAGTCATTTCCATCGGTGGCGACGGTTCGCTCTCGATCGCCCAGCAGATGCACGACTACGGCATTCCCGTGGTTGGTGTACCCAAGACAATTGATAACGATCTGGCGGCAACAGCCATGACCTTCGGTTTCGATTCCGCGGTGGCTTGCGCCACGGACGCCCTTGACCGGTTGCACACCACGGCGGAAAGTCACAATCGAGTAATGGTGCTCGAAGTCATGGGGCGCTATGCCGGCTGGATCGCCATCTATGCAGGTCTCGCTGGTGGGGCGGATGTCATTCTCATTCCCGAAGTCCCCTTCAGCTATGACAGCGTTTGCGCAAAGGTTGCCGAGCGCGAACAAGCGGGTAAGCACTTCACGATTGTCGTTGTTGCAGAAGGTGCTCGAGAAGTTGGAAAGGATTTTGTGACATCGGCCGGTCTCAGTCAGAACCGCGAAGCGCATCTCGGCGGAATCGGCAACCAGGTCGCGGACGAGATCAGCCGACGAACCGGCAAGGAAGCGCGGTCTGTTGTCCTAGGTCATCTCCAGCGTGGCGGTCGACCGACCAACATGGACCGGGCCTTGTGCACCATCTTCGGCGCGAAAGCGGTGGATCTCATTGCCAACAGGGAATTCGGGCAAATGGTGGCCTTCACTGGAACCCAGATCACCAACGTTCCCTTAGCCGAGGCCGTCAGCCGTCTGCGCACTGTGCCCCTTGATGGCGGGTTCGTCTCCACGGCACGATCACTCGGCATCAGTCTCGGTGACTGATGCGTTGCCTCTTCAGTCAAATGTCAGGACGCTCATATTAAGTGCTTGTGCGATTGATCTCAGGGCCGTACTGTGTGCGGTATTGCTTTCCGATAATGCCACGACACCTTTGGGAGGTCTCAGATGCAGACTCGCTTTGTCTTGGCGTTGTTCGCCGGGATTGTGATTGGTCTCAGTGCGACTCAATGGTCCGTGTTGCCCTCGGCTCATTCCCAGGAGGGTAAGACCGCCGCGAAGCCGGCGAGCACGGCGGAGCTGGAATCCCTGCAGGCCGCGGCAGCGGCGTTCGCCAAAGCGTTTAACGCCGGGGATGCCAAAGGGATTGGTGCGCAGTTCCTTGATAACGCCGAGGCGATTGATGAAGCGGGCGACATCCTGGAAGGTCGCGAGCAGATCGAAGCGAGGTTCTCGGAAACGTTCAAAGAGTTCCCGAAAGCGAAGATCGAGGTGGAACTGACCTCGCTGCGGCAACTCGGCCCGGACGTCGCGGTAGAAGATGGTTTCAGCACCACCACTCTGGATCCGGAAGAACCGGGTTCGCGCAGCCCTTACACCGTGGTGCATGTGAAGCGCGACGGCAAATGGAAGATCGCCAGCGTCCGCGATTTCCCGCCCGGAGAAACCGGCTCAACGCCGCATGATCATCTGCAGGCCTTGAGTTGGCTGATCGGGCATTGGGTTGATGAAAGCGCGGATGGTCGTGTGGAAACGACCTGCCAATGGTCTGATGACAAGAATTATCTGCTGCAGGATTATGTTGTCAAAACGCCGCGCGGCGAACTCAAAGGTTCACAACGGATCGGCTGGGATGGCCTGCGGCAGACAATCCGTTCCTGGGCGTTTGATCGCAGCGGAGCCTTTACTGAAACGACGTGGGCTCCCGTCGAGGATGGCTGGGTTCTGCATGTCGAAGGGGTGACGCCCGCCGGGGAACGGGCTTCGGCGACACGGGTGATCATGCCAATTTCCAGCGATGCCTTTCAGATTGATTCAACGAATGTGATTGTTGGCGGCACGCTGATGCCGCACAGCAGCGTGCGTGTGGTCCGGCAACCGCCCAACCCGGCGGAATAGTATTCCTTGCCCTTCATTGTCTGCTGATTCACCTCAACATTCGGCCTGCGTGATCACCAAAACGGAGCAACTCCGATGAAGACATCGTCTCGAACGTGGCTGGGAGTGATTCTGGTCGTCGCGCTGGTGGGTTGGGC
>DASRYX010000783.1:0-4819 GCA_035686985.1 Planctomycetaceae bacterium
GCCGTGGACACCGGCAAGGAACTCTGGTTCTGTCCGGGATTCAACGGTCGCGGCGAACCGACCATCACGCCCGACGACCAAGGGAGTTTCTTCGCCGTGAACGGACTCGCCGGCGACATCTATGCGATTCGCAACGGCGGTCAGGGGAACGTCGGTCAGACACATCGTTTGTGGCATACGCCGCGAAAGAGTGGTCGGGACCTGCCATCACCCGCGGTGATTGGATCCCACTTGCTCGTGATGGCGATGAAGGGGATTCTCACCTGCTACAGTACGAAGACGGGGGCCGTCGAATGGGAAGAACGGGTCGGCGGAAACTACGCAGCTTCCCCCGTCGTCGCCGACGCGAAGGCGCTCTTCGTCGCGGAAGACGGCGAAGTTCTGGTGATCGACCCCGCCACAACGCCGCATCTTGTTCACCGGAATAGGATTCCGGTTGCGGAGAACGAAGTTTTTCGCGCATCGCTCGCGGCCCACAACGGACAGTGGTTGCTCCGATCCGATAAAGTGTTGTATTGTCTCGGCGCACCGTGACAGGTGTGAATCAAGGACGATCGTTCCCCACGAGCACAGGAGGTGACACGTGACGGACACTGCGACAACACATTCCGTGGCCGAAACGGCTTTGCCGGGCGATTTACCGTCTGCGAAACAATCCGCCTTCCTGTTCTGGCTCGCCGTGGTTTGGCTGCTGGCCCTTGGCGGGGCGCTGCACGTCTTTGACAGCATGGTCACCAACGGTGATCACGATGCCCGGCTGCTGTGGATCTTCGGGACGATCACCGCGGTCTTATGGCCGTTCTTTCTGCTGGAAGCCGGCCTGCGGTTTCGCGGTTCCGTCAAGAACCGGGCGGCGACGGTGAGCTGCCTGTTTCTGCCGGCGCTGCGACTGGGGCTGCGTGATCCTGCGTCAGCAAGCTATTTGTGGCTCCCCGGTTGCGGGTGGCAGCATGTCGATGAATCGTTGCAGGAGCGCGTCGAAAAATGGCTGCGGGGACCGATGCTCGTGGTCTCGCTGGCCGTGCTTCCACTCTTGGCCGCGGAGCACTTCGCCGCACATTACATCGCTGAGCGCCCGGCTTTGAAACAAGCCGCCGTGGTGGCCACCGCCATGATCTGGTGGGCCTTCACTGTCGAATTCATTCTGATGGTGTCCATCACCAATCAGAAGTTGAAGTACGTCAAAGCCCACTGGCTCGATCTGGTCATCATCCTGCTGCCGCTGGTGTCCTTCCTGCAGGCGCTGCGCCTGAGCCGTCTCGCGCGCTTGCAGCAACTCACGAAAACCACGCGGCTGTACCGCTTCCGTGGTGTCGCGATGAAAACGTATCGCGCGCTGCTGCTGATCGATGTCGTCGCCCGGCTGCTGCAGGGCGCGCCGGAGAAGCGATTGGTCAAACTGCGTGAGCAACTAGAGGAACGGGAGTCCGAACTCGCGCTGCTGCGGCGGGACATCGCCAAGCTGGAAGCTCAACTGGCGAGCGCAGCCGAGTGCCTGCCCGTCGCCGCGGACCTGATTCCGGAATCACGCGGCGCGGCGTAGGGCGACCGTATCCGTCAGCCGTGACAGAATCACTTCCGCCGCACGCCCGGTGGCTCCCACGGCGCCGATGTCACGCCGGATCGCGGACAATTCCATGCGCGATTCGGCCAGCGTTTCCGGATGGGACAACCAGCGGTCGATGTCCGCCGTTGCACCGGCGATCGCGGGTTCTCGACGACCGACGCTGAGATGCTCGGGCATCACCGTGCGCCCGGCAATCAGGTTCGGCAGGGACATCGACTTGATCGTCACCAGCATCTTGCCGATACAGTAGGTGAGCCAGTTCGTGCGATAGACCACGCTCGCCGGAGTTCCGCGCGCCAGCATTTCGAGGCTGACCGACCCGGACACCATCAACGCGCAATCGGCCAGTTGGATGATTTCAGGCGTCTTGCCGACGAAGAACGACAGCGGCAGCCGCAGGCCCGACTTGCGGTACGCTTCCTGACAGAAATGCCGCTGGGTTTCTTTGTAGTTCGCCACGAGGAATTGCACGTTCGGATGCCGTTCCGTCAGCCGCCTCGCCACTTCGATCATTAACGGCCAGTTGCCGGTGACTTCGTGACCGCGGGAACCGGGCAGTAATGCCACCGTTGGCCCGCGTTCCGAGCGCCATTCCCGCAGGAAGGACTCATCCAGCACATGCTGGGTGACTTCATCAAAGAACGGATGGCCGACGTACAGCACCGGCGCTTTCTTGAGCGCGTACCATTCGGCTTCGAACGGCAGTCCGGACAGCACGAGGTCGACGTACTTGCGGATCTTGCGAATTCGCCAGGGAGCCCACGCCCATAACTGAGGCGGCAGGTAATATACCACCGGGATGCCGTGCTTTTTTGCCGCCCGGGCAATCCACCAGTTGAAGCCGGGGAAATCGATCAGCACGACCAGATCAGGTTTGTGCCGCGCAAAATGCTCCCGTGCCTTGCGCACGAGCTGATAGAACTCCCAGATCTTCGGAATGACGGCAAAAATCCCGATGACCGCCATGTTGGTCAGCGGGAAGAGCAGCGAGCACCCCGACTGCTCCATGCGCGGCCCGCCGAATCCGGTGACGCGGATCTCGGACTTCCGTCGACGGAGCTCGTCAATGAGCAGGGCCGCATGCTGGTCGCCGCTCGGTTCGCCCACGGAAAAAAAGACGTGCATGCAGGTTCACCCAGCCGCGGTGATCACGATGCTGAACAGATCATTGGCCTGACACGAGCGCGGCACTCGACGCTCTCCATCGCAGATTGACGAAAACGCGTCAAGACGGACCGCACTTCAAGACATAGCGTCTAACGAAAGTGGTGTTCAGCGTTCACGCCGCAAGTCGTTTCTCGCTGGCTGCTTTGTGAAATACTCAGCAATTCGGACGGAATCACGAAACATTTTTGAAAGCTTTGTTGATTCCTACGCACATATTTCGTGAAGAACTGGTTAACTTTCAATTCCGCTTGGCAATGTTGCCGGCGTACCCCCAGTCCCACGGCGGAGGATTCCGCCAGAAAAGGAACATTTGTGAATCTGTCAGCCTCCATTCGTCGTCGGTCTGGTTTCACGTTGATCGAGCTGCTTGTGGTCATCGCGATCATTGCGATCCTGATCGCCCTGCTCCTCCCCGCCGTCCAACAGGCCCGCGAGGCCGCCCGCCGGACACAGTGCAAGAACAACCTCAAACAACTGGGACTCGCGCTCCACAACTATCACGACACCTTCCTCGTCTTCCCTCCGGGTGCCGTCAGTACCTTGACCGCCGGCCAGCCGTATCAGGGTTGGGGCTGGAACCTGATGGTGCTGCCGTACATGGATCAGGCACCGCTGTACAACAACTTCAACTTCTCGAACTCGCTGGTCGCCACGTACACCGCGACGCCGGCGCTGCTGTCGACGAAGATCGGCGCCCTGCGGTGTCCGTCCGACGTCGGCGGCGATGTCGTCCAGTTCGTCGACAATCCAGCCGCGGTCTTTCCTCCGACTCCGACCACCACCGTGGGCAATGCGTACGGCCGCTCCAACTATCTGGGCGTCGTCGGTTGGGCCAACCCGGCCACTCCGACCGGTCTCCTCGGCGGGATCGCCAACGCTCCTCTTACCAACAACTACCGCGGTATCTTCGGTGTGAACTCGCGCATGGGGATCCGCGACATGACGGACGGCACTTCGAATGCCGTCGTCATTGGTGAACGTTACACGCCGAACGCCGGCGGTCAGGCCAGCTTGAACCAACCCGTCGGTCATGGCACCTGGGTCGCTGTCCCGAATGCGAACCTGGAAGGCTTTGCCGCCGTCGTCGGTGATACCGCCGCTAACGTTACCACCCCGAATGCGGCCACCACCCCGTTTACGCCGGCGAGCTACCGCATCAACGGCAACAACACGGGAACGGTCGCCCGCGGCCAGACCTCGGGCTTCGGCTCGCTGCACACCGGCGGTTGCCACTTCGTGATCGGTGACGGCACCGTGCGGTTCATCAGCGAAAACATCGACACAACGATCTATCGCAACCTCGGCAGCGTCAATGACGGCAACCCGATTGGCGAGTTCTAATTAATCCGTGATCTCGCAATGTCAGCAGAAGCCCAGGGAATGCTTTCCCTGGGCTTTCTTGTTTATCGAGTGGATTTCATCGACCATAACGCGGCTGGCCGCCCCAACCCAGCTTGTCGTGCAGCGTCCCGTAGAAGCTGCATTGGGGCAGTCGCGCCAGTTGGAAGGAGACCGGCGCGCGGCGGATCTCAATCCGATCTCCGGCCCGCACGGCTCGCTTGATCTGGCCGTCCACCACCAGCGTCACGCCCTCAGCGGCGTCCGGAAGGTTGAGCGTGTAGACGCAATCCGCCCGGTCGACCAGCGGCCGATTGGTCAAGGTGTGCGCACAGACCGGCGTGATGACAAACGCCTGCAGGTCGTGCTTCAGAATCGGCCCCCCGGCCGCGAGACTGTGCGCGGTAGAGCCCACAGGCGTACTGACGATTAACCCATCGCCGCTGTAAGTCGCCACGCGCTCGCCGTCGATCGACAGATCAATCTGCACGAGTTGCAGTGACCCCGCCGACAGGACCGCCGCCTCATTCAATCCGACGTCGACATCGACGCTGCCATCGGCGTGCAGCAACCGGCATTCGAACATCAGATGTTCAACACACTTGTAACCGCGCCGCACAATCTGGGGCAGATGCTGCTGAAATTCCAGCGGCGACAACTCGGCGAGGAACCCGAGCCGTCCGAGATTGACCCCGAGGATCGGTCGCTGCCGCTGCCCGAGTTTCCGGCAGGTGCGCAGAATCGTAC
>DASRYX010000784.1:0-6996 GCA_035686985.1 Planctomycetaceae bacterium
TAATCAGTTTGTAATAGCGCGGGTTGCGCTTCGCATCCACCGATTGCACGCGGGCGGAATAATCCACGTGCGTGATCGCGGGGAGGTGCGACCGGACCGTTTTCAGCTTGTCGATGCCAAATAGCTTCTGTTCGTCGTTCGTCATCTGGCGGCGCTTGTCCGAGCGAACCGGTGCCACCAGCAGCATGTACGGACTCGGCGTCCCTTCGGCCATGTCAAAGTGTTCGTGCGTCCGTTCGGCGAGCACCGAAGGCGCGAACGGACGGAACGATTCGCGGAACTTGGTTTTGAGATTCATCGTCGACTGCATCGCCGCGCTGCGCGCATCACCGATGATGCTGCGACCGCCGAGCGCCCGCGGACCGAACTCCATGCGACCCTGCACCCAGCCGATCACTTTCTCGCTGGCGACCATCCCGGCGACATGGTCACACAGGCTGTCATCGTCTGTGAAGTGCTGATATTTCGCCCCAACGCGGTCGAGATAGTCTTTGACTTCGGCTTCGACGGGAGCGGGTCCCAGCAGCGAACCGTGCTGGTAGTCGGTCCCGTTGGTTGCCGCCGTGCGCGGATTGTCGAGGAGCTGATACCAGCAGAACAACGCGGCTCCGAGCGCGCCACCCGCATCACCGGCGGCGGGTTGAATCCAGATCGACTCAAACGGCCCTTCGCGCAGAATCTTGCCGTTCGCGACGCAGTTCAAAGCGACACCACCGGCGAGGCAGAGGTTTTTCTGCCCGGTTTCCGCGTGGATGTGGCGGGTCATTTTCAGCAGGATCTCTTCGGTCACCACCTGCACCGAGGCGGCGAGGTCCATCTCGCGCTGCGTGAGGGGCGATTCCGGTTGTCGCGGCGGACCACCGAAAAGCTGATCAAACCGCCGGGACGTCATCGTCAGTCCCTGACAGTAGTTGAAGTAGTCCATGTTCAGACGGAACGAGCCATCCGGCTTGATGTCGATGAGCTTCTCGCGGATCAGATCGACATACTTGGGGTCGCCGTACGGTGCGAGCCCCATCAGCTTGTATTCGCCCGAATTGACTTTGAAGCCAGTGAAGTAGGTGAACGCTGTGTAAAGCATCCCCGGTGAATGCGGGAAGCGCAGCTCGTGCGTCAGCGTGAGACGGTTGCCTTCGCCGACGCCGTACGTCGCAGTGGCCCATTCACCCACGCCGTCGACGGTCAACACGGCGGCGGATTCATACGGCGACGGAAAAAACGCACTCGCCGCGTGGGATTCGTGGTGTTCGAGGTAAACGTAGCGGCGTTTGTACTGGTGGTTCAGCCCGCGGTTGAGTTCCCGTTTGAGGAACAGCTTCTGCTTCAACCAGATGGGCAAAGCCGCGAAGAAGGACTGCAAACCGGCAGGGGCGTAGGCGAGATATGTTTCGAGCAGCCGCTCAAATTTCAGCAGCGGCTTTTCGTAGAAGCAGACGAAATCAAGGTCTGCGGGCGAGAGTTTCGCCTCGCGCAAGCAGTATTCGATCGCCTTGGAAGGAAACGCGGCGTCGTGTTTGATTCGGGTGAAGCGTTCTTCCTGCGCGGCGGCGACAATCTCCCCGTCGACCACGAGTGCGGCCGCCGAGTCATGATAGAATGCCGAAATCCCCAGAATCGCCGTCATGTTCATTCGCTGACCGAAAAAGTTCCTCCGTGAAGCTGACAGGGTAGCCGACGTCGCAAAATGAGTGAAGACCGATCTTCCACGACTCCCCCCGCTTCTCCGAATTCGCCGGCTTCCCGGCGGCGGACCTCGTGGCGCGTGCGATGGCTGGTCGTCATCCTTTCGGTTGGTTTGGGGCTGTTCGGTGCCGAAGTCGCGATGCGTGTCGCCGGTCTCGACTTTGCGTCACCGTACCAGCCGGACCCGTGCTGTGGTTCCCGATTGAACGCGAACGCCGGGTTCTGGCACCTTTCCGAAGGCCGAGCCTACATCACCACGAACAGCGCCGGCTTCCGGGATCGCGAACATGCGGTCCAGAAGCCGCCGGGGACGCTACGCATCGCGGTGCTGGGGGATTCGTTCGCCGAAGCGCTACAGATTGAGGCCCGCGACGCCTTTTGGGCGGTCCTGGAGCGCGAGCTGAGCAAGTGCGACAAGCTGGACGGCCGCGCGGTGGAAGTGCTCAACTTTGGCGTCTCAGGGTTTGGGACGACGCAGGAACTGCAGCTCCTGCGGCATCATGTCTGGCGATACGACCCGGACATCGTGTTGCTGGCGTTTCTGCCGGGAAACGATGTCCGCAACAACTCGCGAGAACTGGAATGGGAACAGCAGAAGCCGTTCTATAACTTCGTCGACGGCCAGCTGGTATTGGATGAATCGTTCCGGGACCAGCGGATGTCGCCCACCGTGCGGGTGAAGGACTGGCTGGTCCGGCACGTGCGGGTGCTGTCGGCGATTTATCGCGCGAAGGAAAATCTCAAGACGGCGGGGCGGCAGACGACGATCCCCCAGGTGGAAGCCGGACTGGATGACCACGCGTTTGCTCCGCCGCAGGACGAAAAATGGCAGCGGGCCTGGGCGATCACCGAAGGCGTCATCGGCCTGATGCATGACGAAGTCCGGGCTCACGGTGCGGAGTTCTTCGTCGTCGGGTTGAACAACGCAATTCAGGTTCATCCTGATCCGGATGTCATGCAGGCAGCGGCCCAGCGTCTCGGAACGGACGATGTCGACGAACCGGATCGGCGACTCGCGCGAGTGGCCGCCCAACGCGGGTTCGACTACTTCTCGCTGACGCCACCGATGCGGACGATCGCCCAGCGGGACAAGATTTTCTTCCACGGATTCCGGAACACGTCGCCTGGTTCCGGACATTGGAACGAGCAGGGTCACAAAACCGCGGGCGAACTGATCGCTACGGCGTTGTGCGAGTCAAAACTTCTAGGCCATCTGCAATCAACGAAATAGGACTTTGGCTGTGTCTCATAATCCGTTGCCGGTGACGACGCCGGTGCCTGTGTTCGATTGTCATGTCCTGCTGACGAAGCCGAGTTCACCCGGAGAACCGTGGCGCGCCCGGTGTGCGCGGGCTCCGCAGATTGTCGCGGAAGGAGCCACCGAACGGGACACGCTGATGGCGATCGTGTCGCGGTTCAAATTCTTCGTGCACGAACACCACGTGAAGAAGGAGCCGATTCCGTGGACCGACCCAGCGTTAGCACCCGCTCCGGGAGAGGTCGAGCGGTTTATTCCCGTGCATTTGTGATACGGGAAGATGTCGCGCGGAGCGCGAAACCACGAGCGGTTTACGCCGACGCTTCGTCCGGGCCGCCGACGGCGGTTTCGACTTCTTTCAACAGTTGATCGAGGCGGAACGGCTTGTAGAGCACCGATTTCAACCCGGCCTGCCGCGCTTTCACGATCGAGTGGGCCGGGTCGTAACCGAATCCGGTCATGAGAATCACCGGCAGATGCTCGCTGAGCTGTCGAACACCGACGAAGCAATCGTACCCAGTCATGTCCGGCAGGCGGATGTCGAGGATGACCGCGTCGTAATGAAAGCTGCGGACCATCAGCAGCGCTTCTTCGCCGTGATGAGCCGTTTCGACTTCACAACCGAAGCGGCCGAGCAGTTCGTGAGCGGCGATGCGGACGCTTTCGTCATTATCGACGACCAGCACGCGTTTCTGACGCAGCTTTGGACGGGCCGACCGCAACGCGACCGGCGCGTTCTGGATCTTCGGGGCAATCGTTTCACCGACCCGATGCACGAGCTGTCGCACGCTGCGGGTATGCTTCAGAACCCGCTGCAGCCGTTCACACACCGACGGATCGTGGCCGATGTATCGCTCGAGAATCCACGCCGTATCGTTGAGGATCTCGTCGATGGGCTGGGCCATCTCTTTCAGAATCAGATCCGTGCTTTCCGTCGTCGTGGCGAGTTTTTCGGCGACGAGCAACTCGAGCGTGTTGAGCGCGATCGCGACTTCACGGCAGAACAGCTCCAGGAATTGCAGATCGTTGTGACCGAACCCGTGAACCTGGGCGCTTTCACAGTTGAAGGTGCCGAGAATCTGATCGTGCAGCATCAGCGGGACGGTGAGCGAACTCCGGGCCCCTTCGGCTCCCTGCAGATACCGCGGGTCGTGCGACGTGTCTTCGCAGAGATAACTCTGCCCGGTCGCCGCGACATATCCGGTGACGCCGTTGCCCGTCTCCGACGCGAACAGCTGCCGACTGGCGGCTTCGGGCGACATCCCCACCTGCAACAGCGACGTCAACTCATTCGTCTGCTTGTCGAGCAGGCGGATCTCGATCGTGTTGAACTCCAGCACGTCCTGCGTGAACTGCACGATCTTCTGTTTGAGCAGTTCGATGCGGTCCTCGGCGGAAAGTTCCACCACGTCCTCGGCGGACAACTCGCCGAGTTCGAGACCGGCCTGATAGATCGCTTTCAACTTCTGCCGGACGATCATGTCCGAGGAGACATCTCGCACGGTGACGACCGCGAGTTGCGGGAAATGGTCGGCTCCGTAAACCGGAGCGCCCACGATTTCAAAGTATGTTTTTTCCCCCGCGCGGAGGGTGGTGGAACAGGTGTCGTCCAGAACTTCCGTCGGATGAAACGGCGCAAACTCCGGTCCAATGGTTTCCGGGGACCCGAAGGCCTCGAAGAAATTCTCGTTGATTACCAGCGGCCGGCCGATGATCGCGGCGAGACGGTCATTGCTCCAGCGAACGCGGAACTCCGGATCGACGACGGCGATCCCCTGCGGCAGATGCCGGAGAATCCCGTCGAGCTGCAGCAGTTCGGGAACATGGTGCGACTGCGAGCCGCAGAGGACGACACACCGATAATCTTCGGTGGGGGGCGTTTCCGGCCATTGGTTGGACGGCGACCAGCGGACGAGCTCAAACTGGGTCCCGAAGCGGTCCCGCAGGTCCTCGGACAGGGCGCCGGGTTCCTCGGCACCAAGGACCAGAATGGGGGGCCGTTCTGACACGAAGAGTCCGCTCCTGCACCGATCGCCCGCCCGAGCCCGTGAGTCCCCGCCAGTCAACGCCGGTGTGAACTTCAATTATAGCGCGGGAAATTCAATCCGGGCAACAGCGCTTGCCGCGCGGGCGACATTCCGAAGCGCATTCGTTTAGCCGCGACCCGCCAAGGGAGCGCGAAACCCTCAACCGCGCGCTCCGTTGACGCGTCGCGGCTAAACGGCTTCGAATCAGCGCAGCGCTTCCAGCGCCGTCAGTCGCATGGCCGTGAACGCGGGGATCAGGCCGCCGAGGAAGCCCATGCCGATCGACAGCAGCAGCCCGCAGCCGAGAATGATCGAATCGACGGTGATCCGCAGGACGACGAATTTCCCGCCGCCGCCGGGGCCGCCGGTCACAATACTGTTCGCCGTGAACCCGTCGGCCAGCGACCCGATCAGGCAGCCGACCAGCCCGCCGAACAGCGCGAGCACCAGCGATTCCAGCAAAAACGACACGAGAATCTGCCAGCGTTTGTACCCCAGCAGCCGCAGCACGCCGATGTCTTTCGTCCGCTGGCTGACCGTGGCGAACATCGTGTTCATCACGCCGAAAATGCCGCCGAGCGACATGATGCACGTCACGACGGCAATCGCGACCAGGAACTGGATGTTCGTCGCCGAGAGATTCGCGAAGTACTCCGACTCTACCTGCGGCGCGACCGCCGACTTTTCGTATTCTTTGGTGAAGTATTCCTTCAACCGGAACGCGGCGGCATCGTGCAGCGCCTTCGCTGTCCGCGGCGGCAACCCTTCCAGGGACACTTCGGCGTCGGGTTGGTCCTCCGGAATCTCCGCAAGGCGCTGATCGAGCAACTGCTTGTGCTCATCCGCGAGCCACACCAGCGGCACTTCGACATCGACTTCTTTTGAGATCCATTCCTCTGACGAATCTTTTTCGTCCGTCGTCACGCTCTGTTTGACCGTTTTCGTCAACTTGTCATCCAGCGCCTCTTCGATGAGTTTGCGATCGACGTAGGTCCGCACGACCAGTGTGGTGCAGCCCGATTTGCCGAACATCGGCCCGATCAGCGACTGCTTGGCCCAGACCTCGGAGTCGTACGTCGAACCGCTCGGTTTCATCACGCCGGCGACGTACCACTCGCGGTCCCCCACAAAGAAGGTCTCGCCCGCTTCGAGTCGATCCTGATTCTTCGCTTTTGCCAGCTGTTCGGGAGAACGATCGGCACCGAGTTCTCCCGCGATGCCGTTGCCAAGGACCACTTCGACCAGTGAGAGTCCCTCGCGGCCTTCGACTTCGCGCACACCAGCGTCGGAGAACCAGCCACCGGCGGGTTGCAGTGCCATGTTGTGCACGCGGGCCGACCGTTCGGGATCATCCACGCCGCGAACCTGCAGGAACCGCCGTTTCGGTCGCCCCGGCTGCGGATCCAGAATGGGCTGACTGGCGACGAGGTACGTCTCGCGACTCGTCAGCGGGCGGCCGTCGGCATCCTTGATGATGCCCCGCTGGTTTTCCAGATCGCTGAGATCCGAAAACCCGAGGTTGCTGAAGCTCTCGTCGGTGGACCCCTCGGCGAGAATCAGCAGGTTCCCCGGTTGCCCGCTGTTCTGCGTGAGGGCGTACATGCCGTTCACGAAGCCCAGCATCACCGTCAGCAGGCCGATCACCATGGTGAACGCCAGCGCCGTCATCGCGGTGTTCTTCCACCGCACGGCGAGGTTGAGCACGTTGTAGCTCACCGGCACGCGGTTGATGAGCAGCAGCACGGCAAAAAACGCTGCACACACGCCCAGCACGCTCAACAGCGCTTCCTGCGGGTGGAGATAACTCCAGACAATCAGCTTGAACATCGCCGGCTTTCGATTATATGAACGATGCGTTTACGGTAGCAGACGCAACTGGTGCGTGCTATGGAAACATCGTTTAGCCGCGACGCAGAGCGGAGCGCGGCGCTGAGTTCAAACGTGGAGCGCTCCCCTAGCGGGTCGCGGCTAAACTGAGGTGAGGGAGGACACGACGATGATTCTGGGATCGCACGTCATCTTCGGCAC
>DASRYX010000785.1:0-12964 GCA_035686985.1 Planctomycetaceae bacterium
GGACTGGATGTCCTTCAGGCGGGCGATGTTCTGCTGCACGAATCGCCGCAACTGACCTTCGACGAGGAACTCCTTGTCGAGCATGGTCGAGATGCGAGCCACTTCATCGTCGGTGAGATCACGCGCCCGACGGCGGGGATCGAGACCGAGCGTGAAGCAGATCTGGAACGCGCGGTGATCACCCACACCGTACAAGTACTGGAGGGAAATGTACGTCGGCTTCTCGGCCGGGATGTCGACACCTTGGATACGCGGCATAGCCGGTGACTTTCCTGCGGATGACTAAAATCAGAAACCGATCAACCCTGACGCTGCTTGTGCCGCGGGTTCACCGAGCAAATGACGTAGAGTTTTCCCTTGCGCCGCACCATTTTGCAGCCTTCGCAAATACGGCGGACGCTTGATCGCACTTTCATCGCCAACCCACCTTCAATTCCGATCCTGAACCCCGTATCGCGGGGAATCGAGGAGTATAGAGTGCGCGGGCCGCTCGTTCAAGCGACTCCCCGCAAGAATCTCAGTCCGTGTCAACCCGAAACACACTAGGTTTTTGCATCACCTTCGAGCAGTCCGGGATAATTCCGCATCACGAGGTGACTGTCGATCTTCTGCACCAGATCCAGCGCCACCGAAACGCAGATCAACAAACCGGTTCCGCCGTAGAAGCTCGCCACCAGAACGTCAATATTCAGTGCCGAGGTCACCATCGTGGGAATGATTGCGACCAGCGACAGGAACGCCGCGCCGACAAACGTAATCCGGACCATCACGCGTTCGAGGTATTCCGCCGTGCGAGCCCCGGGGCGATATCCCGGAATGAAGCTGCCGTAATCCTTGAGATTGTTCGACATATCCTGCGGATTGAACGTGATCGCCGTCCAGAAGTAGCAGAAGAAGTAGATCAGCGCGATGTACGACATCTCGTAGAGATAACCGTGGCTCTGGAATGAATTCTCCAGAGCACTGAACGCCGGGCCCACGACCGGGACCTTCTCAAGGAGCGGGTTGATCATCTTCAGCAGGAACAGCGGGAACATCAACAGGCTCGACGCGAAGATGATCGGCATCACGCCCGACTGATTCAGTCGCAATGGCAAGAATTGACGCTGCCCACCGAAGACACGGCTGCCACGAACGTGCTTGGCACTCTGCACCGGAATGCGTCGCTGGGCCTGGGTAATAACCACGACACAGACTACGACTGCGACGAACAGCAACCCGAGGATCAGGAAGCGTTCGATCCCCGTCTGACTGCCGAGCTTCACACCGTTCTGAAACGCGGGTGCCAGCAGTGCGCGACCCGCTTCGGGCATGCGGGCAAGAATCCCCGCCATGATCAGCAGACTGATGCCGTTACCGATTCCGTACTCGTCGATCTGCTCACCGATCCACATGAGGAGGATCGTGCCGGCGGTCATAGTGACCGTGCAGGCGAGATGAAAGAAGAACGTGTTGTATTCAGGGAGAATCAGGCTGCCGGAGCCGAGCATGTTCGACTGGCTGCCCAGCGAGCGGATCCAGAAAAAGCTTTGTCCGAAGCAGAGCAGAACCGTCGCATACCGGGTGTATTCATTGATCTTCTTCCGGCCGGCCTCGCCTTCCTTCTGGAGCTTCTCCAGCGGCGGATAGACGGTGCCGAGCAGTTGGAAGATGATCGATGCCGAAATATACGGCATGATCCCAAGACCGAAGATCGTGCTCATCCCGATACTGGACGCCGAGAACAGCGACAGCATCGTGATCATGCGGTCCATCCCGCCGGACGAGTTGCTCATCCGGTTGATGGTTTCGTTGAGCAGATCCTGATTGATGAACGGCAGCGGAATGGAGAACCCGAGCCGATACACTGCCAGCAGGATAAACGTCAGCAGGAATTTCTGTCGCAGTTCCGGAATGCGGAAAACGACCAGCATTTTCGACAGCATGGCTGATTCAATCCCTTTGCCGTATCCGTCGAACGCCGTGGAGGGAGACAAAACCTGCGACTGGACGGTCGACACTCGACCATCATGACAACGGACAAAAACCTCGCCTAGATCAGATTACACCGGCACAGATTCGACCGGCTCAGATCAGACCTGGGGAATCCGGTCCGCAGTACCACCGGCGGCGGTCAGCTTCTGCTCCGCCGAAGCCGAGAACCGATGCGCGGTGACCGTCAGCTTCTTGGAGACTTCGCCGTCGCCGAGAATCTTGACGACATCAAAGCGACCCTTGGCGAGCCCCTTGGCGACGAGCATCTCGACCGTGACTACGGTCCCGGCGTCGAAGGCGTCGTTGATCGCGCCGACGTTGACTTCGGAGACACGAACGGCGAACTCGTTGTTGTTAAAGCCGCGCTTGGCAATGCGGCGGAAGAGCGGCATCTGGCCGCCTTCATGGTTGAAGTGCCGTGCGTATCCGGACCGGCTCTTCGCACCCTTGTGACCGCGACCCGAGGTCTTGCCGTGACCTGAACCGATCCCGCGGCCCACGCGCTTGCGTGGCTTCTGAGTATGAATGCCCTGATGGACGTCGTCGATCATCATGATTAAAGCTTGACTCCCCGCAACCGGGCGACTTCTTCGCGGCTGCGCATCTTCTTCAACGCCACGAATGCGGCCTTGACCACATTCAGCGGATTGCTGGAACCGCGGCACTTCGTGAGCACGTCTTTTAACCCAGCGGATTCCGCGATTGCCCGCAGGCAATCACCGGCAATGATGCCGGTTCCCGGATTCGCAGGCATGAACATCACCTTGGACGTGCCAAACTGGCCGATCACCTGGTGAGGGATCGAGGTCCCCTGCGGGATCACCTTGATCATCGTGCGATTGGCGGCTTTCACCGCCTTCTCGACGGCTTGCGGGACTTCAACACCCTTGCCGTAGCCATAGCCCACGCGGCCCTGTCCGTCACCAACGACGACCAGAGCCGTGAAGCTGAAGCGACGACCGCCTTTCACGACGCAGGCACAGCGCCGGATCTGAACGACCTTCTCCGGCGACTCGGAATGTCCCGATCTCTCCGCCACGCCTGCACTCCTCTATTCTGATTCTTCACCCGATCGGTGGTTGCCGATCAGAAGTTCTATGTACGGATTAAAAGTCGAGTCCGGCTTCACGCGCCGCATCGGCCAGCGCGGCGATTCGGCCATGATAACGGAATGAACCGCGATCGAAAGCCACCTCGTTGATGCCCTGGCCCTTTGCCCGCTCGGCGAGCAGCTTGCCGATCTCGGTCGCCGCGGCCACGGTGCTGCCGGACTTGTCACCGAACGACTTTTCGCCGGTGGACGCCGCGACGAGCGTCTTCCCGGCTTCATCGTCAATGATCTGGGCGTAAATATGTTTGCCGCTGCGGAAAACGGTCAACCGCAGGCGCTTGCTGGCCCGCACGCGGTTGCGCACGCGGAACGCCCGGCGTTCCTTCTGCTTTCCGATCTGCTTTTGAAGTCTCATATTTCAGGCCGCTGTTTCTGACTGTCTCGTTGATCGATTCAAACCGGCTGAAGGTTCAGCACGACTAGCTGCCGAAGGCCTTACCAGCCTTGCGACGAACGCGTTCGTCGCTGTACTTGATTCCCTTGCCTTTGTAGGGTTCGGGCGGGCGGACGCGACGGATTTCCGCAGCGAACTGGCCCACCGCCTGGCGGTCCGAACTCTTCAGGTTGATGTGCGTGTTGTCCGGCACTTCGACCGTCACGTTCGGAGGCACCGGCAGCTTGATCGCATTGGCGAAGCCGACCTGCAGCGTCAGTGTCTTACCGCTGAGTGAAGCCTGATAGCCGACGCCGACGATCTCGAGCTTCTTTTCCCACGGCGTGCTGACACCCTGAACCATGTTATTCAACAGGGCGCGGGTCAGGCCGTGCAGGGCGCGGCTTTCACGCACGTCGTCAGGACGCTCAACGCGAATTTCCTTCGCGCCGCTGTCAAACGTCACGGAGACGCGCGGGTGATGCACTAGCGACAATTCACCATGCTTGCCTTTGACCGATACCTTGCCATCGGCAACCGCAACGGTCACCCCTGCAGGAATCGCAATCGGCTTTTTCCCAATCCGGGACATGTTTCACCTACCGACGAGCTTCAAATCTGAACTGATCTCAAAACCAACCAGAGCCGGATTACCACACCGTGCAGAGGACTTCGCCGCCCACCTTCTGCTGCTTGGCTTCCCGACTGCTGAGCAGTCCCTTGTTTGTCGAAATAATACAGATGCCCAACCCCTGGAGCACGACCGGGAAATCAGTCGCCGCAGAGTAGACCCGGCAGCCGGGCGAACTGATCCGGCGGAGATTCTGGATCACGCGCTCGCCGTTCGGGCCGTACTTCAGATTGACCCGCAGAGTGCTGGCGGGCTTACCTTCGATGATCGCGAAGTCCCAGATGTAGCCCTCGCGCTGCAGCACTTCGGCAATGCCGACCTTCAGCTTCGAGGTGGGCATGTCGACGAACGGGCTTTCGTTCTGCAGCGCATTGCGCACACGGGTCAGCATGTCGGCTACGGGATCGGTCATCATGGTCGCGGACGCCTTCAGATACACTTACGAAAAACGGAACTCACCCGGCGAGACTACTTGTTGCCCGCATCATCCTTGCGGAATGGCAGCCCGAATTCCTTCAGGAGCAGACGACCTTCATCGTCGCTGCCGGCGGTGGTCACCATGGTGATGTTCATCCCCTGAGTGAAGTTCACCTTATCGGGATTGATTTCGGGGAACACGAGCTGTTCGTTGAGGCCCATGTTGTAGTTGCCCCGGCCATCGAAGCCCTTCGGATTCAGGCCACGGAAGTCGCGGACGCGCGGCAGGGCGAGGTTGATCAGGCGGTCGAGGAATTCGTACATCCGTTTGCCACGAAGCGTGACACGGCAACCGATTTCCATGCCTTCACGCAGCCGGAAACCCGACACGGCGACGCGGGCCTTGGTGACTTGCGGGCGCTGACCGGTGATTTGCGCCAGTTGTCCGACGGCTTCGTCGAGGCGCTTGCGTTCCCCGATTGCCTTGCCCAAGCCCATGCTCACCACAATCTTCTTGAGTTGCGGGATGGCGTGGGGATTAGTGCGATTCAGTTCCTTGCCGAGCGCGGCACGGATGGTCGAATTATATTGTTCTTGCAGTCGAGCCATGATCACTTCAACCTTGTTGCACGCCTCTTCGGCGACGACGTGCGATCGCATCCGAGCCAAGTACTATACCAAAATCACTTCGCGTTGGTAGCGTACCGGGGTCGCGGCGGGGAAATCATCCCGGCGGACGCCTGGCACTTCTTGCAGAACCGCTCCTTGCGGCCTTCGGCGGTGTAGCGAAAACCCACCCGCACACCCTTGTTGCAGGAGCTGCAGAAGTAGAGCGCGTTCGAATTGTGAATTGGCTTTTCCATCGAGAGCCGGCCGCCTTGCGGGCTCTTGGGATGACCGCGCTTCACGTGGCGGTACACGCGATTAATTCCTTCGAGCAGCAGCCTTTCGCCGCCGTCGAGGACTTCAATCACTTTGCGGGGCGTGGGACCGGCGTCGTCACCGGTGATCACCACCACCATATCCCCTTGTCGAATCCGCATGCTCTCACCCTCTGCGGCGCCTCTCAGGAGTCGCCACCAGCAAAAAACTAGACCACTTCCGCCGCGAGGCTGATGATCTTCATGTATTTCTTGTCACGCAATTCGCGGGCGACCGCACCGAAGATGCGGGTCCCTTTCGGATTGCTGTCGTTGTCCACGATCACAATCGCGTTGCTGTCGAACCGCACATAGCTGCCGTCATCACGACGGGACGGCTTCTTGATGCGGACGATCACACCCTTAACCACCTGACCATGCTTGACAGCTCCGTTCGGCATCGCTTTCTGCACAGCGACGACGATCACGTCGCCCAGCGTGGCGTAGCGCTTGCGAGAACTGCCTAGCACCTTAATACAGCGGGCGGTCTTCGCGCCGGTGTTGTCGGCGACATCGACCATCGTTTGCATCTGAATCATGATCGCATTCCCAGAAGTCCACGGCTTCTTACCGCGGGTCTCTTCCTATCCGTCTAATTAAACCGTCGGTTCCGCAATCGTGACCGATGCGACAGCCTTCTGGACGACCTTCACCAGGGACCAGCGCTTGAGCTTGGACAGCGGACGGCTTTCCACGATCTCAACTTTGTCGCCCATGTGGGAGACATTTTCTTCATCGTGGGTGTGACAGACCATCCGCTGACGGATCGTCTTGCCGTACTTCGGATGCCGGAACACCCGTTCGACTTCCACACGCCGCGACTTGTTCATCTTGTCGCCGGTGACCGTGCCGATTAACCGCTTCCGCATAACTCGTACTTCCTACGCCGACCGCGAAGACTTCGTCGCGCCGTTTACTTGGCCTGATCAGCGACAACCCGTTGCTGCAAAATCGTCTTGATCCGGGCAATTTCCCGGCGGAACTTCCGCAGGTTGCTCGGGGCGTCCAGTTTTTCCGTCGCGGATTGAAACCGCAAGCGGAACAGTTGCTCCTGCGTTTCTCGCAGGCTGAATTCCAACTGCTCCGTGCTCTTCTCGCGCAACTCAGCAGGCTTTGACATGCTTCTTTACCTCGGAGTCTCGTCTTCGCTCGGAAGATCGATTCCGCAACTTGCTCTTACAGTGATCACACACTCGGGCGACGGCCGATCAAGCGAACCTTCACAGGCAGCTTGTACGCCACGCGGGCAAAACATTCCCGCGCGGCTTCTTCACTCACCCCGCCCAACTCGAACAGCACTTTGCCGGGACGCACGACGGCGACCCAGTGATCCGGCTCGCCCTTGCCGGTCCCCATGCGGGTTTCCAGCGGGCGGGCGGTCATCGGCTTGTTCGGGAAGATGCGGATGTAGAGCTTGCCTTCACCACGCACGTATTGGGTAGCCGCCACGCGACAGGCTTCGATCGTGGTTCCGCGGACATGGCCTGCGTCAACAGTCTGCAGACCCCATTCGCCGAATGCCACGGTGTTGCCGCGCGTTGCGTTACCTTTTACGCGGCCTCTTTGTTCTTTGCGGTGCTTTACCCGCTTCGGCATGAGAGCCATCTGCAGATCCTTCGTCGCTATATTCGCCCAGGTTGACCCAGACTTTGACGCCAATCACGCCCATCGTCGTGCGGGCGATGGCGTATCCGTAGTTAATGTTCTTCCGCAGCGTTGACAACGGAATCGAACCCCTCATCGCCTTCTCGGTCCGGGACATTTCCGCCCCGCCCAGGCGACCCGACAACTCCACTTTCACGCCGTCGACCCCGGCTTCCATCACCTGGTCGAGCGACCGCTTGATGATGCGCCGGAAGCTGCCGCGCTTCACGATCTGCTGGGCGATGTCTTCCGCCACGAGCAAGGCGCTTCGCTGCGGCTGATTGATTTCGACAATCTTCAGGTCCATCCGGCGACCGGTCAGGTCCTCCAGTTCAGCCTTCAGACGATCGATTTCCTGGCCCTTGCGGCCGATGATGATCCCCGGCCGCGCGGTGTGCAGATGGACGATCACCTGATCGCGCGTCCGCTCGATTTCCGTGCGGGCGATGCCGGCGAACTCGTACTTCTGCTTCACAAAGTTGCGGATCTTGAAGTCTTCGATCAGCAGATCGCCGAACTCGCGCTTGGTGGCGTACCACCGGCTGCGCCAGTCTTCAACGATGCCAACCCGAAAACCGGTGGGACGAACTTTCTGACCCATATTCACTGCCTTCTTGCGGCGATCATTCGCCAGCAATGGTTCCCTGACTCAACTATTCCTGGCCACCAGCTTCGGCGAGCGGATCACCCACCGCAATGGTGATGTGCGAAAACCGCTTCTTGATCATGAAGCCGATCCCGCGGGCATGCGGTTGAATGCGCTTGAACATCGGACCGCCATCAACCTTCGCCTCGACGACGCGGAGCGAATCCACGTTACGGGCGCCCCGGTCTTCGGCGTTGGCGATCGCGCTCCGTAGAACCTTTTCCACCATCCGGGCACCGCGATGCGGGAGGAACCGGAGAGCGTCGAGGCTGTCGGAAGCCGAACGACCGCGAATCAAATCGACCACGTGCCGCACTTTTGTCGGTGCGATCCGGGCGAACTTAAATACGGAGCGATACGCCATGATTTCGATTTCCCTCGTCACGACGCCCTGTTTTCTTCACGAAGGCAGCGCGACGGGCGATGATTACTTGCCGCGTCCTGAGTGACCACGGAACGTCCGAGTCTGCGAGAACTCACCGAGCTTGTGTCCGACCATTTCTTCGGTCACATACACATCGATGTGCTTGCGACCGTTGTGTACCTGGAACGTATGACCCACGAAATCGGGAGAAATCGTGGAGCGCCGCGCCCAAGTCTTGATGGGCTCTTTCCGTCGTGCCGTGTCCAGCTTCTCAATTTTCTTGATCAGCTTGGCATCGACGTAAGGACCTTTTTTCGTCGAACGACCCATGACTCGTCTCTTGCGTAAACCGGAACCAGTCGAAACTTGTACTCAACACACCACCGACAAGGCTAACGTCAGACCTTCAGCTGGCCATAACGAACCGACTTGCGGCGGCGAATGATCGCGTTGCGGGACGGCTTCCGCGGATTGCGGGTCCGGCCGCCCTTGGCGAGCTTACCCGTCGGGCTGACCGGGTGACGACCGCCGGCACGACGACCTTCACCACCACCCATCGGGTGAGCGATCGGGTTCATTGCCGAACCGCGAACATACGGACGACGGCCTTTCCAGCGGGTGCGACCGGCTTTGCCGATCACGATGCTGGAGTGATCGGAGTTGCCCAGGACACCAATCGTCGCCCGACACTTGGCCGGAACGCGGCGAGCCTCACCGGACGGCAGTGTGACCTGCGCCCAATCGCCGTGGACGGCATTCATCACTGCCGAGGTCCCGGCACTGCGGACCATCTGGCCGCCCTTGCCGGGCTGCATTTCAATATTGTGAATCGCGGTCCCGGGCGGAATCTTCTCGAGCGGCATGCAGTTGCCGACCTTCGGTTCGCAATCCGCACCGTTCGTGATCTGCGCCCCGGCAGCGATGCCTTCCGGAGCGAGAATGTATCGCTTCTCGCCATCCGCGTATTGCACCAGGGCAATGCGGCAGGTGCGATTCGGATCGTACTCAATATGCGTCACGGTACCGATCACGCCGTCCTTGTCATTGCGACGGAAATCGATGATACGGTACATCCGCTTGTGACCGCCACCGCGATGCCGGGTGGTAATCTTACCCTGGAAGTTGCGGCCGCCCTTCTTCTTGATTGGGGCCAGCAGCGCCTTTTCGGGCTTCTTCTTCTTGTCCGTGATTTCCGCGAAGTCGCTCACCATCGCGCCACGGCGGGCGGGGCTGGTCGGCTTGTAGAAACGGATCCCCATGATTCACGAGCCTCAATAATCCAACTCAGGCAGACAGAAACAACGCTTGCTTCACCACGATCAGAAGAACGCGATCCGATCTTCGTCGTGTAACTCCACAATCGCCTTCTTCCAGGCCTGCGTATAGCTTTCGATCATCTTATGGCGGCGCGGCTTGCCGACGCGGTTCTGCGTCCGCACCTTCACCACGCGCACCTTGAACAGTTCCTGCACGGCATTGCGAATGTCGTGCTTGGTCGCAATCGGGTTGACTTCGAACGTGTAGCAGTTGTACCGCTCGGACAGGTGCGTGCCCTTCTCGGTCACCACCGGCCGATAGACGACCTGATGAGCTTCGAGCTGCACACCGGACTGCATCGCAATCGCCATGATTTCCAACCTTCACCGACAATATACTAGTTGGCCGAAGTCTTGCTGCGCAGCTGCTTGAGCGCTGCTTCCGTCACCACCAGCCGCTTGACCTTGAGCAACTTGTACGCATTCAACTCGCCGGCAGGCGAAACCGCCACCGACGGAATATTCCGGGCCGACTTCCACATGATCGGATCATGCTTCTCGGTCGTGAACAGACAGGAATCCCCGGCGATACCGAGGGTCTTCATCAAACCGACGACAACCTTCGTCTTCGGCTCAGTGACCGCCAGATCGGAGAGCACCACCGCTTCGCCGTCCATGAACTTGCTCAGCAGCGCCATCCGGGTCGCGAGCCGCATGGCCTTCTTTGGCATTGACTGACGGAATTCCGTCGGCAATTTCGCGAAGATGTGACCACCACCCCGACGGATACCGGACCGCTTGGTCCCCATACGGGCATTGCCGGTCCCCTTCTGTTTGAAGAGCTTCTTCTTGCTGCCGGCGACTTCCGAACGAGTCTTGGTCTTAAACGTCCCCTGCCGCAGGTTTGCCTCGTACATCACGACGGCGTCATGCAGCAGCTGCTTATTGATTCCCGGAGCCAGCTCAGCGGGGTCGAACTCAATGTTCCGCCCCGTGGCTTTTCCGGATTGATCGTGAATCGGAAGAGAAATCATAGCTTCACCTGAACCTGACCGAACGACACGCCGTCTTCACCAACACTGACACGCCGCACAGTTACACGCAGGTCGTTTCGCGAATCATCACATAGGCGCCGTTATGGCCGGGAACCGAGCCGTAAACCAGCAGCAGATTATTCTGCTCATCAGCCCGCACAACCCGCAGTCCGCGGACGGTCGAGCGTTCGTTACCCCAGCGGCCCGGCATCTTCTGACCGAGAAACACGCGACCGGGATCCTGACGCTGACCGGTCGAACCAAGCGAGCGGTGCGCTTTTTTCACGCCGTGCGAGGCGCACAAGCCGTGAAAGTTGTATTTCTTCATCACGCCGGCGGTACCGCGACCTTTAACGGTCCCGATGACATCGACAAACAGCGGACGATCGTCAGCCTTCTTCTTCCAGTTGGACAGCGAGGCGACCGTCAGCACCTGGCCGACTTCGTACGCCGCACTCTCACCATCCGTACGGAACTCGCGTACGAACTGCTTCGGCTCACACTCCGCCTTGGTCACGGTCGCAACCCCGGCGGCCTGACGCGTCTTCTGACGCCGACTGCCGAGCGCTGTCACATGACCACGCTCCGCACGGGAGGCCAGACGGCGAGGCTTGTCGCCGAACCCGAGCTGAACTGCAGAGTAGCCATCCTTTTCGGGAGTGCGAACCTGCAGCACCACACAGGGACCCGCCTCAATGACGGTGACCGAGACACACGACCCGCTCTCGTCGTATACCTGGGTCATCCCCACTTTGCGCCCAAGAATGCCTTTAGCCATCGCTGCACCCAACCGACAGTACGGACCGACAACGCGATCCACATTAACCACAACACAATGTTCCGCAGCGAAAACTGCGGCCAAGCGCGGCTTGCACACATCCGATGCGCAACACGCCTGATACGCCGGCGACCAGCGCCGACTATCCACGGACCCCACTGCAGGGCGATCAGCCTGCCGAGGCCCGAATCTTCACATCCACGCCTGCCGGCAAGCTCAACTTGTTGAGCGCGTCGATCGTTTTGCCGGTGGGCTGAATAATATCAATCACCCGCTTGTGCGTCCGAATCTCGAACTGCTCTCGCGAAGCCTTGTCGATGTGCGGACTGCGGAGGACGGTATAGCGTTCAATTCGCGTGGGGAGCGGAATCGGCCCATGAACAACCGCACCCGTCCGCTTCGCCGTATCGACGATTTCCGTCGCGGAGGAATCCAGAACGGAGTGATCGTAGGCCTCCATTCGGATGCGGATTCGTTCCTGTCGATTCCCTGCCACTCGAACCATCCTTCTGACAAAGACTTACGCTCACCGTCCGCATCATCCGCACGAGACCGTGCCGCGGGGAATCGGAGATAGTAATTGTCCGGGGTTGTATTTGTCAATCATTCGCACACTGAATCACAGAATTCTTGCGATTCGGGTTGCCAAGGGCCCGCTGCACGCTCTGCTTCACTCCAACATGGCCTTTAAAACGGACGGAGGCGCGGCGTCATAACGCAACGGCTCCATCGAATACGACGCCCTCCCCTGCGACAAGCTGCGAATTTGCGTCGAATAACCAAACATTTCCGCCAGCGGCGCGTGGGCTTCGAGGACGACGAGGTCGTTGCGACGTTCGTTGTTCACGATAATTGCCCGCCGCGAATTCAGATCCGCCGTGATGTTGCCCAGTGAAGTGTCCGGCGTTACCACCTCAAGCTTCATGATCGGCTCGAGCAGAATTGTCCCCGCCGCTTCGAGCGCCTCGCCGAACACGCGGGATGCGGCGGTCTGCAGGGCAACATCGTTCGTTTCCCCCTCGCGGGAACGGACATCGAGCAAGGTCACGCGGAGGTTCATCAACGGATGGCCCACCAGGCCGCTGCCCCGAATCTGGTCCGTCAACGTCTGCATCAGCAGCTTTTCCCATTCGGACGGGATCGTGCCGGGCTTCATTTTGTTGATGACCGCAACGGGCGCCTCACCCTCGAAGGGCTCCAGGCGAATTTTCACCCCGGCGTACAACGACGCCGTGCCCGCTTGACGCTCAAAGATGAACTCGCGCTCCACCGACTTCTCAATCGTTTCACGATACGTCACGCGCGGCTTGTGCACGCGGACTTTCAGGCCGAAGTCACGCTCCATGCGGTTACGAATGATTTCGAGATGGAGCTCGCCCATGCCGCTGATGATGGTCTGCCCGGTCTCTTCGCTGATTTTCGCCAGGAACGTCGGGTCCTGCTTGCCCATCAGCCGCAGCGTGTCTTCGAGCTTCTTTCGCTCGGCGCTGGAATCGGGCTCCACCGCCATCGAGATCACCGTTTCCGGGAAGCGGATCGATTCGAGCAGAATCGCATGGTGCTGATCACACAGCGTGTCACCAGTAACGGAGTCTTTGGGGCCGACGACGCCGACGATATCGCCCGCTTCGGCCTGTTCGAGCTGCGCTTTGCTGCTGGCCTGAATCTTCCACAACTGGCTGATGAGTTCCTTTTCGCCGGTGCGCGGATTGAGGAGACGCGACCGGCTCTTGAGCACGCCGGAATAGATGCGGACGAAGCAGAGCTCCGCGTGCTGGCTGGCCTGCACTTTGAAGACGAGTCCGCAAACCGGCTC
>DASRYX010000786.1:0-5050 GCA_035686985.1 Planctomycetaceae bacterium
GCACAGGAGTTGGAACTGCTCTCGCCGCCGACTGACAGTCTGGGACTGGTCGCGCTGCTGCCTACGACGGCGGTCGATGTCGGTGAAGAATGGACACCGCCCAAATGGGTCGGCCAGTTCCTCGCCCGGCTCGAAGCGACGACCAAAAATGAAGTGACGTGCACGCTGACGAGCGTGGAAAAGAACGTTGCGAAAATCAAATTCACGGCGACCGTGCACGGAGCGGTGCAGGGCGCGCCGTCGGAACTCAGCATCACCGGAACGATCGATTACGACCTCGGTGTAAAGCACATTGTCGCGGCGGATGTGCAACAGACCGAAAAACGAACGGTCGGCGCGGTGAGTGTCGGCCTGGATGTCTCCGCCCGCGTGCGGCTGCTGCGGAAAGTCGCCCAGGTCGGCGGGCGGGTGACAACGCCCGCCGTGTTGGCCGCTGCCGCCGAAGAACCGCCCGTCTCCGCGCTGCTCTTGCGGTTTGAAGCACCGGGCAATCTCAGCATGCTGCACTCGCGGCAGTGGCATCTTTTCAAGCAGACCGAGCAGACCTCGATTCTCCGGCTTCTCGACGATGGCTTGTTCATCGCGCAGCTCAACATGTCGCCCATTCCGTCCGCTAAAGCCGGGGAACACACGACACCCGAAGTCTTTATCGCCGACATTCGTCAGTCTCTCGGTGATCGACTCCGGGCGATCAGCAAATCGGAAGTGGTTCCGTCAAAAGACCGCCGTTACATCTACAAGGTCGTCGCAGAAGGGGCCAACGGAGAACGCCAGCTCACGTGGATTTACTACCTGATCGCCGATCCCTCGGGCAAGCAGGCTTCGATGCTGATTTCGCTTGACCGGGAACTGGTCGAAAAGCTGGGCCAGCGCGATCTGGAACTGGCTCAGTCCCTCCGCTTCGGGCCTCCGCCGGTGACCGCACTCCTCAAGACACTTCCCCGATAGCTTCTGAACCAGCCCGCAGCGCCAGCAAGGGATTCTTTATCTTTTCCGGAAGGAATCCCTTGCTGGCGCTGCGGGCTGGTGTGAGGATGTTGGTCGAGGCTCTCTGTGTTCGAACTGGTCAATCTTCTTTTCCCGACGAAGCTGCTGGCGCTCACGCTGAAGCCGCTGGTGCGCATCATTCTCGGCATGATTGTCGCGCCGTTGTTCCGCGTGACCCTGCACCGCGTGATCAAGAAAGAGCTGAACGAGGAACTCGAGAAAGACATCGCGCAATGGCTGCGCGGGTCGTTGCTTCTGCTGATCGCCACGGCGAACACGGAGTCCTTTTTCTTCCACTGGGTGCCGCCGCAGTTCCGCGAGGAACACGTCTGGCTGCTGGCGACACGATTGCTGCTGGCCATCAGCGTGATTGAAGCAATGCCCGATCAGGCATTATTTTCGATTATCCACCCGGGACCGCCCAAACCGAATCTTGATCGCCGCCGGATCATTGGCAGCACGCTGGAATACATCCCGAAGTTTTTGTTCGGCCTCGTATGCCAGCATTTGAATCGATCGTCGCCGGTGCTGGCGATTCTCGCGGTCTTTGTCGAAGGCCGGATCGGCTGGGTGTGCTACGGCTTCGCGATTTTCAACTATCTCATCATCGGGCTGGTTTCCTCGAAGGACAAAGCCCTCGACGTGCTGCAGCAGTTCGACCGCGTGATGGCGGAAAAACGCCAGGAAATCAAGGAAGAACTCCCGCTGGAGCAGGAGCCTGCGCTAACGGCACCGCAACGGCTCACTGTCGCCGAGCAAGCCTCCGCATTCCCACCGCTGATGCCGGTGATCGCCACCGAGAACGAGCCGCAGAGCTGACCGCTTGCGGTTTCGCGCCGCGTCATGTTTCCGTGGCGATCATGACGGCTGCCGGATATCATCGATCCCAGCCGCATCGCAGGGACGCGGACTTCTTTTGCTCGATGGTTGTTCGCCGGCATGCCCCGCATCCACGCTCTGTCCGCTTCGGTGGTGAATCAGATCGCCGCCGGTGAAGTTCTCGAACGGCCGGCGTCCGCGATCAAGGAATTGCTCGAGAACAGCCTCGATGCCCTGTCGACGCGGATCGAAATCGACGTCGTCGCCGGTGGTTCGGAACTCATTCGCATCGTCGATGATGGCGAAGGCATTCATCCCGATGACTTGCTGCTCGCGGTCACCAGTCATGCGACCAGCAAGATTCGCGCAGCCAGCGAGCTGTTTGGCGTCCGCACGTTTGGTTTTCGGGGCGAAGCGCTGGCCTCGATCGCCGAAGTGAGCCATCTGCGACTGCGCAGTCGCACAGCAGACCAGGATCACGCGCAGGAACTCGAAGTCCGCTACGGTGACGTCGGCACCGTGCAGGAAAGCGGCGGTCCGCTCGGCACGCTCATCGAAATCCGCAATCTCTTCGAGAATGTGCCGGTTCGGCGGAAGTTTCTGAAGAGCACGGCGACCGAGTTCGGCCAGATCACCGACCAGTTTACACGGATCGCCCTCGCCCATCCGCGGTTGCATCTCGTGCTGCGTCACAATGACCGAATGGTTTATCAGCTCCCCGCGGCTGACAGTCCTCTTGATCGCATTAAGGTCTTTTTCGGTGATGACCTCGCCGAGCAGTTGATCCCTGTCGATTCGGAACATCACGGCATCAAGCTGTGGGGTTATGTCGGCCATCCCGATCTCAGCAAGGCCACGCGAAAGCATCAGTTCCTGTTCCTCAACGGCCGGTGGATTCAGGACCGCACGCTGCAGCACGCGCTGACGGAAGGGTATCGCGGGCTGATGATGGTCGGCCGACATCCCGTCGCGTTTCTGTTTCTCGAGCTGCCCCCCGATCTTGTTGATGTAAACGTTCATCCGACGAAGTCCGAAGTGCGGTTTCAGGATGTGCAGCAGCTGTTCCGGCAGGTGCTGTCGACCATCCGTTCGAAGTTCCTCAGCCTCGATTTGCAGAGCAAGCTGACGATTCCCGCGATGCCACCGGCCGCTCCGGCGCTGACACCGGCGGTTCTGCAACCGGCTCTGCGGTCCGAGTTCGCCGACTGGGCGAAAGCCGAGCTTGGTCGCTGGACGCCGGAGACGCCTCCCGCATTCACGCCGGCGTCGACTTTGAGTGCAACGGAGTCCGACTTCGGAACGGTGATCGCCGAACGCGAGCCGTCCTGGTCAGCCGAATCGCTGCTCGAATCGAGACTCGATGACATCGAGATGGCCCCGCGGGACGAGGCAGTCGTTTCGTCGCCGATGCCCGTCGCACCCGTGCCTTTCACGCCGGCAGTGTCGTCGTCCTCACCGGCCCGGGCATTGCAGGTCCATGACTGTTACATCGTGATCGAATCGGCGGAAGGGCTGACCGTCATCGATCAGCACGCACTGCATGAGCGCGTGCTCTACGAACAGTTCCGCACGCGTGTGCTGAACAACGCTGTGGAATCGCAGCGGTTGCTGATGCCGATCCCGGTGGATGTGTCCGCGAAAGAGGCGGCACTGCTGGTGGAGCACACCGAACTGCTCGACAAGCTCGGTTTTGGCGTCGAAGAATTCGGGAAAGACACCGTGCTGGTCAATCGTCACCCGGTGATGCTGCGGCGACTGGACCTGGCGACCATGGTGCACGATCTCGCCGAGCGACTGGATGGCGGCGGTGCGTCGCCCACCCGCCGTGATCTGCTCGATGAGTTGCTGCACATGATGGCGTGTAAGGCCGCGGTGAAAGCCGGGCAGCGACTGACGCCGGAAGAGATCGACTCACTGCTGGAACAGCGACATCTCTGCGACGATGCGCACCACTGTCCGCACGGTCGTCCGACAGCGCTCACGCTCAGCCGCGCGGAACTCGACCGGCAGTTTGGACGCCTGGGGGCGTGATCTCAGAAGGAAGCCCAGCCTTTCTTAAGGCTGGGTCTCTCTGGTCTTCTCTATAGAGGCGAAGAGACTCAGGGTTAAGAAACCCTGGGCTTCTGTGGAAAACCCTTAGTCCCAATCCAGCGGGCGTTGCCAGGCGGCTTTCAGATCGTTGATCGAGGAATCGATCAGCACAGTGCCGTCGAGGATGATGTGCACGTGATCGTGCGGGGCGACATGGCCGATGCGGACGCACGGTAAATCCGTGAACGCCGCGGTCAGCTTCGGCACCACGTCCTCGCGGACTTCCACGACGAAACGCGTACAGCTTTCCGAGAAGAGCAGGGCCGCGCCATCGTTGAGATTCGCTTCGCCGGCAAGGCGATCGAGATCGACTTCCACGCCGTAACCACCCGCGAACGCCATCTCGGCGAGCGCCGTGGCTAAACCGCCTTCGCTCAAGTCATGACAACTGCGAATCAGGCCGTGCTGGATCGCTTCATGCAGCGCCGCGAAGAGCTTCGGTGCGGTCGCAAAATCAACGGTCGGGACATCGCCGCCATCGACACCGAGCACGAGCCCGAAGTGGCTGCCGCCGAACTCGGCTTTGGTCGTGCCGAGTACGAAGAGGACGTTGCCCGATTCTTTCAGATCCATCGTCACCGCGCGGGTCACGTCCTCCATTTGACCCATCGCGCTGATGAGCAGCGACGGCGGAATGCTGACGGTCTGCTTCTCGCCCGACTTGTCGACATACGAAAAGTCGTTGTTCAGGCTGTCCTTCCCACTGATGAAGGGCAAGCCGTAAGCCACGGCGGTGTCCTGGCAGGCGAGGGCCGCCCGCACGAGACTGCCGAGCGTTTCCGGACGGTCGGTGTTGCCCCAGCAGAAGTTGTCGAGAATCGAGATCCGTTTCGGATCGGCACCGACGGCGACGCAATTTCGGACCGCTTCATCAATCGCCGCCGCGGCCATCCAGTAGGGATCGAGGTCGCCATACCGCGGGTTCATGCCGTTGGAAATCACGAGACCGTGCGCGGAATCGAGCAGCGGTCGGACCACCGCGGCGTCGGACGGGCCATCGCATGCCACACCGACCAGCGGCTTCACCACACTGCCGGCCTGCACTTCGTGATCGTACTGCCGGATGATCCAGTGCTTGCTGCAGACGTTGAGCGAACCTAGGATCTTCAGCAGCACATCATCCCACCGCTCTTGCGGCGGTACGGCCATGTCC